>JBBQYZ010000248.1:0-5542 GCA_038208205.1 Gemmatimonadales bacterium
CGGACGCCCGGCTCCCATGTAGGCCGTTGCCAACTCGATCATCGAGGGATCCATCGAGTGCACGTCGCGCCGCTTGGTGACAGCCAGCACGTCCTCCATCCGCATGATGGTGACGCCCCCCTCGTCCCGGACCACGCGCGGACCGTTCAACAGCTCGTGGACCCCGGCCTGTATGTCGACGGCCCCATCGATGAACGGACCCTCTTCCGTGGGTCCGCCAGCCATTGCCTCCATGCGTGACCTCTCAACTCGTTGCGCGCGCAGGGTCAGAGCTCTTCCGCGCGCGGTGCACCGACCGTAGCAAGCGCGCGACGACGATCGCGCCGCGCGGTCGCGCCCGAAACGTCAACCGCCGGCGCGAACGGGGCTCACCCGGGGCGGGTTGCCGAGGATCTCCTCGCCCACCGGATAGAGCGGCGTGGGATGTGCGAGCAGGTTGCGAGAACGACGCGTGACCGCGACGTTCTTCGGTCGGTGTCGTTCGGCGAGGATCGCAGGATCCATAAAGTAGAGCTTGAGGTGAGGTCCAGACGTGTGGTCGGTGTCACCGAACTGCACCAAGAGGTCGCCCCGCTCACGTAGAAACTCGTAGAACGCCGCGTGACGTGGGAACTTCTTCGCGTCGATCCGGTAACGCAGCGACACGAACGCGTTGACGATCAGGTAGTGGTAGCCGTACGCGGCGTAGTCGCCGAGCGTGCCGTCCGTGGGAAGGTCGTAGCGGTCGAGCGTCGGATAGCCGGCGGTACGGAGCTCGGGTCCCTTGACCTCGCTCGCGATCGGGGTGTCCGCCGGGACGTGAGCGGTGATCCACGACCGCATGAGCGCGCGCGTCGACGGTTGGTCCTGCATGCGCTCGTCGTTGACCAGCGAGATCGCAGGCTCCGCCGCGATCGCGAACGTCCCGGCCACCACCACCCCGACGAGCACCCACCGTCGAACCTCGGACTTGCGCACCGAGCGAGCGACGATGCGGGCGAACGTCACCACGGCACTGGCACCGAAGAGCACGACGATCGGCAGGACCTGAATCGCCCACCGTTGCCAGTGCAATGACGACAGGCTGATGACACCGAGAAAGGTCAAACCGAAGCCGACGAGCAGGAGTCGGCGGGTGTCGCGCCGCACGACCGCGATCGCGACGCCGGCGACCGCCAGGATCGGCGCGACCCACCAGACCGAGTCGGGGATCGCGGCGCCGAAGTAGTAACCCAAGTTGACGATCCAGCCGGACCGATCGTTGGTGACGGTGCCGACGGTCTCCGCCTCGAGCGAGCGCGACACCGCGTGCCAGTCGATGAAGAAGAACGGCGTGGTGATCACGAACAAGCCGAAGGCAGCGCCGAGTCCGATCAACAGCGCGCGCGGCGTGACCCGCACCCGGTCCCGCGATCGCGCGATCAACCACACGGCGACGAGCACCGGCACGAGTGCGACCATGAAATACCGGGAGGCGACCGCAAGGCCGATCGCGGCGCCGGCCAGCGCGAAGTGACGCGGGCGCGGGTCGTCGAGCGCGACGAGGCACAGCCAGAGTGAGAGCAGGCCGAAACAGGCCCCGGCGGCGTCGGTGCGCACGATGCTGCCGTAGCTCACTGCGAGCGGAACCAACGCCCAGCAGAATGCGGCGACGAGCGCGGTGACGTCGTCGAACGCGCGTCGGGCGAGCAGGAAGAGCAACGGAACGGTCGCGACACTGAGCAGCATCACCCAGAGTCGACCGATGTCGTAGAAGCTCGTGGGGTCGCTCCGGAACCGCGCCGCCAGCGACGGCGCTTCCCCGAGAAGCGGCGCACCGTGGAACAGCACCTCCCGCGCTCGGTACGCGATGGCGAGCGGATAGATGACGGTGGAGCCGGGATGACCGAACCACTGCGGGTTCGGATCTCCTTTCCACGCCATCCGTGCCGCGGGGAGCACGAAATAGGGCTCGTCGGCGCCAGGAGCAGGAAGATCGTGCGAGAGACCGTGGAGGTGGACGAAGAGCGACACCGCCACGATCCCGAGGAGCGCCACGACGACAAATTTCGCGGGGCGAGCAAGCGCGGCCCGGTGTTCGTCTGGTTGTGGCGAATCCATGCCGACGTTCCCCCGGTTACTGCGCGGCCTATGGTCGCACACGGCCATGCCGGAGCACGCGCGAGCCGCCCTCCTGGTCCGCGGACGGCGGCCTTCTTCGGCCGACTGCACATTCACGGCCGCCAGGAACGAGAATCGTCGGGTGCAAGCAGCACGATCGTCCCGCGCCCTCCTGGTACTGGTGGCCATCGTCGCCGCGTCGATGGGCACGATCGCCGCTGCAGGGAGTCCTGCGACCGCCGGCACCGCCAAGCGGCGACCCAACGTCTTGTTCGTCCTCACCGACGACCTCGCCCACGGCGACCTCCGGTACATGCCGCATACGGAGCAGCTCATCGCCAAAGCCGGCGCCACCTTCGACCACTACTTCGTGAGCAACTCCTTGTGTTGCCCGTCGCGCGTCACGACGCTGCGCGGGCAGTACGCCCACAACACCGGCGTCTGGTCGAACGGCGGAAGCAACGGTGGATTCGAGCACGCCTTCACCGAGGGAATCGAGCAGGACACCGTGGCCACGCGCCTGAGCACGTCCGGCTATCGCACCGCGCTCGTCGGCAAGTACCTCAACGGGTATCCGAACACCGTCTCGCCCACCTACCGGCCGCCGGGCTGGACCACGTTCGTAAGCCCCGCCTTCGGCTCTCCGTACGGTGAGTACCACTACACGCTCAACGACAACGGGCGGCTCGAGTTCCACGGCGCGCGCAACCGCGACTACGGGACCCGCGTGTATGTGCGCCGAACCGAGCAGTTCGTGAACTCGGCGGTGCACGCGAAGACGCCGTTCTTCGCGTATCTCGCCGTGTACGCGCCTCACCAACCCGCAACTCCGGCGCGCAAGGATTCGACGCTGTTTCCGAACGCGCGCGTTGCACGTACTACTGCGTACAACCAGCGTGACGTGCACGCGATGCCACGGTTCATCCGGGAATTGCCGCGCTTCAACAGTGGCGAGCGCGCCGCGATCGACGATCTCTACCGTCTTCGCATCCGCTCCCTGCAGGCCGTCGATCGCGGGGTCGCGAGTCTCGTGCACACGTTGCGAGTCAGCGGGCAACTCGAAAACACCTACATCGTGTTCACGTCCGACAACGGCTTTCACCTCGGACAACACCGACTTCCGGCCGGGAAACAGACGGCCTACGACACCGATATCCACGTTCCCCTGCTGATCCGGGGGCCCGGCATCACCGGGGGGTCGCACGTCGCGCAGCTCACCGGCAACGTCGACTTGGCGCCGACGTTCGAGGCGATGACCGGTGTGCGACCGCCGGCGTTCACCGATGGTCGGTCGCTGCTCGGCTTGGCGGACGACACTCCGACCGCCGGGCAGCACTGGCGCACGGCCTATCTCGTCGAGCACCGCAACGATGACTCGACCTCCACTCCCGTCGCGCCGCGGAAGCGGTCGCTGCCGCTCGAGCCGGCCGATCCCGACCAGGGGGGGGCCCGACCGTGGCCACGCGCGCACGGACATCTCCGCGAGCCGCGCGACGAGCCCGTGCTCGAGCGACACGAGCCGATCCCCAACTACGACGCGGTCCGGACCCAGCGATATCTCTACGTGGCCTACGCCAACGGCGACCGCGAGCTGTACGACACCACGACCGACCCGGGAGAGGTCCACAACCTGGCCGGCACGATGCCCACCCTCCAGCACGCGCTCGCAGCGCGGGTCGCCCGCCTGCGCGCATGCCACGGGCGCGGGTGTCGTATCGCGGAGGCGCAGCGAGTCCCATCCGGCGTCCAGTGAGGACACTGCTACGATGCCCTGCCTCAGGGGAACCCGAGCCCCCATCGTCTAGTGGCCTAGGACGCCGCCCTTTCAAGGCGGTAACGGGGATTCGAACTCCCCTGGGGGCACGCGATCGCTTGCGATCGACATTGGTCCTGTAGTGCAGCTTGGAGTGCACGCCGCCCTGTCAAGGCGGAGGTCGCGGGTTCAAATCCCGTCAGGACCGCGGAGAGCCTCGGCTCTCGCCCGGCCGGGTAGCTCAGTCGGCAGAGCACGCGCCTGAAAAGCGCGGGGTCACCGGATCGACGCCGGTCCCGGCCACCACAAAAGCCCTGGTCAGGGGCTATGCGGCCAACTCCGTCAGGAGCGGGCGTCGCGCCGATCCCGCGAAAATCCCGCGGACGAGAGCGGTACCGCCTCCGCGATGGCCGTCGGCGTCGCGACCCGTGCCATCTCGTCCAGCCGATCCGCCACGCTCCGTGACTGCCCTGGAAGCAGGTGCCCGTACCGATCGAGCGTGAGTGCGGCGGAGGCATGACCAAGCATTCCCTGGAGCACCTTCACGTCGGCGCCGGCCGCTATGGACAGCGACGCGCAGGTGTGACGAAGGTCGTGCAGTCGGAGCGGAGCGACGCCTGCTGCATTCACGGCGGGCGCCCATACTCGCTTGCGGAAGTTCTCGCGACGCAGGTAGCCGCCCTCGGGCGCCGGGAACACGAGCGCCTCGGCACTCGGCTCCGCGTACATCCGCAGATGCTCGTCCAGTGCGTCAGCGACCACACCGGCAAGCGCGACTGACCGCCGGCCGGCCGACGTCTTCGGAGCCGAGACGACGTACCTGCCCGAGATGTACTGCACCTGTTCCACGAAGGTGAGCATCCGGCGCAGCAGATCGACGTGCTTGCGTCGCAGCGCGGTGAGCTCGCCGGCGCGGAGACCCGAATATGCGGCGACGAGCACGAGCGCGCGGTATCGCGGATCGATGAGCGATGCGAGCGTCGCGACCTCGTCATGGGAAAGGAACCGCATCGGCTCTACCTCGACGCGGGGCGGCTTCACGCCGCGGAGTGGATTGCGGCCGAGCAACTCGTTGTCGACCGCGGCCGCCGATACACGGTTCAACGTTCGGTACGCCTGGGAGACCGACGCCGGCGCCAGCGGTTGTCCGCGCCGCGTGATCTTCGTTGTGAGCGCAGCCAGCCAGGCCCTCAGGATTGACGTCGTCAGCTTGCCGATCTCGTAGTCGCCTAGCTCGGGAAGGATGCGATTGCGGAGATTCGCGTCGTAGATGCGGCGTGTCGTCGGACGCAGGTGAACGACCGTCCGTTGCCACTCATTCGTCCAGGATGTAAGGGGGAGCGACCGCTGCGGGAATCGACCCACAATCCTTGGTCGATCGCGCTGTGCTGCGCACGCTCGTAGCCATCGGCTTCCTTCCGGGTACGGAATCTGCGCGATCGCTCCTTGCCGTCTCGGGCTCGCAGCCGGACCTCATAGCGGACTTGGCCGCCCCGGATTGTGCGCCTCTCGATCATCAGGTCTTGCCCTTCTTCTTGCGGGCCGCGGGAGCTCGCGTGGAGGATTACTACATGGGCGCCGGTGAGGCGCCCGGCGTGTGGCGCGGCAAGTGGGCGGGCACGCTCGGTTTGGAGGGCGTCGTCGAGGCCGACGCGCTGCTCCGCGCGCATACCCAACCACGCGGTGGCACACCGCGATGCAGCCTCCCTC
>JBBQYZ010000249.1:0-5523 GCA_038208205.1 Gemmatimonadales bacterium
GTCAATTTCTCGCTGGCGAACGGAGACTCGCCCACGAACTGCTCCAGCATCTGCTCGAAGATGGCGCGGATGACGTGGGCGTTCGGGCCCATCGCGACGATGACCTCGCCGATGCCGATGATCCCGGTATCCATATGCAGCTCAACGAGGCCCACCGTGTAGCTGTCGCGCCGCCCCCACGCCCAGAGCTCCGGCTGCACCATCGGGAGATTGAGAAAGGTCAGTTTGGCGTGCTCGATGCGCATTTCGGCTCCTACTGGGAATGTCTTGGCGTGGCGCGAAAGGCGATTGCGTCGACTTCGACGAGGATCGGCGGGGCGAATGCGGCGATCTGCACCGTCGTGCGCGCGGGCTTGGGGTCGACGCCGATGATCACTCGGAAGAGGCTGTCGTAGACGGGGAAGTCCGCGAGATCGGCGAGGAATCCGTTCACCTTGAGGATCGTCTCCACGTCGCCGCCGGCCGCACGGACGACGGCAACCGTCCGCTCCAGCGCGATGCGGGCCTGAACCTCGAACGGCGTCGGCGGATCGCCGGGATCCACTCCGAGTTGCCCGCAGGTGAAGATCAGCTCGGCGCTGCAGGCGGCCTGCGAGTACGAGCCCGGGTTCCCCCAGGGCATCTGGACATGGTCGATCAACTGAGACCCTTCGGTGAAGTCGTGGAGTACGTGGGCGACTGTGTGCTCGCGGTCATTGGTCGAATGCGTGCTGCAGGCCGTCGGCGATCAGATTGACGCCGATCACGAGTGACGCGATCGCCGCGCCCGGGAACACGACCGTCCAGTAGTAGCCGGAGTGCGCCGTGTCACTCAGGAGCGTGTAGTGCTCTGTGATCTGCACCGCCCAATCGGGTGAGGGCGGCTGCACGCCGAAGCCGAGGAATGTGAGTCCGGCGACGGTGAAGATGGCGTAGCCGAGCCGGACGGTCGCCTCGACGATCACGGGCCCCATGACGTTTGGCAGGATTTCACGGAACATGATGTACGGCGCGCGTTCGCGGCCCAGGCGCGCAGCCTGCACGTAGTCCATTCGGCGCTCGGCGAGCGTCGCGGCGCGCACCGTCCGCGAGACGATCGGTGTGAAGACGATGCCGATGACGACCACGAGTGTGAGGGTCGAGCTTCCCAGCGCGACGAGCACGGTCACAGCGATGATCACGACCGGAATCGAGAGCACTGCGTCGACGATCCGGCTGATGACGTCGTCGGCGAGGCCGCCCAGGTAGCCGCTCGTCAGTCCCACGACGGTCCCCCCGACGATGCCGACGAGCGTCGCAAGCGGTGCCACGAGCAGGACGTCGTGCGCTCCCGTCAGCACCCGCGAGAAGACATCCCGACCGAGGGTGTCTGTGCCGAAGAAATGCCTCGAGCCGGGAGCCTGGAGGATGTCGAGCGACTGAGCCAGCGGATCGTGCGGCGCGACCCTCTCGCCGAAGACTGCGCAGAAGATCCAGAATCCGACGATCACCACGCCCACGACAAACGTCTTCGAGTGCAGCAGCATGCGCAGCGTCTCGATGCGCGCGGACTCGGCCTTCGCGGGCGGGGCCGCCAGGACACTCATTCTGCTTCTCCATAACGGATGCGCGGGTTGAGCAGCAGGTACAGGATGTCCGCCACGAGCGTGGTCACGAGGTAGCCGATTCCGACGAGCAGGACGCCGCTCTGCAACATCGTGAAGTCCTTGAACTGGGCAGCCGTGTAGATGCGCTGGCCGAGCCCGTTGTAGTTGAAGAGCTTCTCGATCACGAGCAGGCTGCCGAGCAGGCCGCCCGTCTGCGTCGCGATGACCGCGATCGTGGGCAGGAGGGCATTGCGGAGGACGTGCCGGCGGATCACCGTGGCCGTGCTCAGACCCTTGAGGTAGGCGGTCCGTGTGTAGTCCGCGTCCAGCGCGGTGATCGTGCCCGCCCGGGACATGCGCGCGACGTAGCCGAAGAGCACCATCACGAGCGCCAGACCCGGCAGGATGAGGTGCTGGAGCTGGGTGCCGGGGGATGCCCCGTCAGGGGATGCGGCGGTCACGGGAAACCAGCCGAGGAGCACGCCGAAGACGATGATCAGCGCAATCGCCGACACGAACTCGGGAATGGCGGTGAACGAGAGCCCGCCGACCGTGATGATGCGGTCGGCGGCCCGCCCGCTCCGGAGCGCCGCGAAGACGCCGCCGAGAATCCCCGCCGGGACGACGAGAAGGAACGCGACAGCGGCGAGCTTGAGGGAGTTCACGAGCGACGGCTGCAGCAGTCCCCACACCGGCACCTGGTACTGCAGTGAATCGCCCATGTCGCCCTTGACGAAGCCCGAGATCCAGTCGAGGTACTGCGTGGCGAGCGGCCGGTCGACTCCGAGCTTGTGGTTCAGGATATCGACCGATTGCTGGTCGGAGAACGGCCCGAGCACCGCACGCCCGACATCGCCGGGAAGGAGGTGCGCGATCGCGAACACGGTGATGCTCAGGAGGAAGAGCGTGATGAGCCCGAGGCCGAGCCGCCTGAGGAAGAAACGGATCAGTGGCGGCATGCCTGGCTCCTCAGCATCTGCCGGTCCTGCTTGCGAACGACAGCAGATGGCGCAGCAGCAGCGGATGTCTCTCGGCTGCTGCTGCGTCCACCCACTGTGACGTTCGGCCGGGCTCGACCTTATCCGAGCGAAGCCCGACTCAGATACGTCTGCGCGTCGGGCGAGGCCTCGAAGCCCTGGAGCTTGGGATTCCCCGGCATCATCCAGCCGTTGAAGTACGGGTAGATGACCGGCGTGTCCACGAGCAGCAGTTCCTGCAGTTGCTTCGAATACTTGCGCTGATCGACGAGCGAGATCGCGCCCACATACGACTTCATGAGCCGGTCGTAGGTCTTGCTCGAGTACCGCGAGGCATTCCACACGCCCTTCGTCATCAGGCTCGAGCTCGCGACGACGTTCGGCACGGCCCGATGGCCCCAGTCGGTCAGCGTCATCGGCGCGTTCAGCCACGGAGTGGATTTGGCGCTGCCGCCGTAATAGACACTCGACGGCTGGATCTTCAGGGTCAGCTTCACGCCGATCGCCTTCAGCGACTGCTGGAAGACCTGGGCGAGCTGGGGCACTTCGAGGTAGTTGATCCCCGTGAGCGTGGCCGAGAACCCGTTGGCGTGCCCTGCGGCTGCCAGCAACTGCTTCGCCTTGCGCAGGTCCTTGTGGCGCTGGGGAACGGCCTTGCTGGTGGACGCGTAGAGCGGCGCGAAGGGCGAATCGTTGCCGAGGTCGCCGAAGCCCCCGAGCACGGTCTTGAGCAGCCCCGGGCGATCGAGCGTCAGGGCGAGCGCCCTCCGCACGCGGGCATCCTTGAAGGGATCGGTGTCGACTCGCATCCCGATCGAGCGATGCGAGGCGCCGCGGGCGGTGAACATCTTGATGTTGGGGTTCTTGAGCAACGGCCGCCCGGTGCTCAGCGACGTCTGGCTGAGGAGGTCTTGCGACCCGGCGAGCATGGCCGCGACCGCCGCTGCGCCGTCCTCGGCGTAGATCGTCGCGTCCACGCCGTCGAGCGGGGCGCTGCCGCCCCACCAGCCGTCGAAGCGGTCGTACTTGACACTCACTCCGGGGGTCACCGAGGTGAGCTTGAACGCGCCCGTCGTCTGCGGCGTCGTGGTGAAGGTGCCGATCTGGTATTCGGCCGGCAGGATGATCGCCTGGTAGGTGGTCGAGCTGGTGAGATAGGGGAAGTTCGCGTTCGGTGCGGCCAGATGGAACTCGACCGTGAGGTCGTCGACCTTGCGGACGCCGTCGGGCGTCAGCACACCGCCGAAGGCGGAGAGGGCCTGCGAGCCCGACTTGGGATCGGTCAGCCGCTTGAAGGTCGTGACGACATCGTCCGCGTTCATCGTCTTGCCGCTCTGGAACTTGACGCTCGGCCGCAGCTGGTACGTCCACACGGACGCCTTGGCGTTCGGTGTCCACTTGAGTGCGAGTTCCGGCACGAGGGGCGTCTTCTGGCGCCCGCGGATGAGGTACTCGCCCGTGATGCCGCCGACGACGACGTGACCATGGTTGTTGAACAGATGCGGCTCGATGGATCCGGTGGGCGGCCCGACGATGCCGAGACGCAACCGGCCGCCCGCCTTTGCGCCTCCACTGCTCGCGAAGGCCAGAGGGGCCGAGCCGAATGCGGCCAGCGTCGTGCCGATCATCGACGCCGACATGCCACCGACGACCGCGCGCCTGATGAAGTCGGCGCGATCCATCTCCCCGTCGCCGAATTCGTCGATCAGGGTGTTGGGGATCTGCCCTTGGCCCGCACGGAGCTCGTCCAACTGCCGGCGCTTGGCACCACTCATCGATCTCTCCTCCCACCGCGAATAATGAGCCCGAAGCGCGTCAACAGGCCCGCGCTCCCGAGGCGAGTCGAAAGTGAAACAAATTTCATTCTGGAAGTCAACCGCCTGCGACTAGATCTCCGCCAAAGCCGTATCCCTGCTTAACCCAACGCCTGAGCCCTTCCCTCGCGCGACGAATCGTCTAGAGTGGCGAGTTCGTATGGTGGAACAGAATTCGAACTACGTGCGGGGCTACCGCGTCCAGTCGGTCGAACGGGCGCTTCAACTGCTGGGCGCGTTCAGCCAGGACGAGCGGCAGTTCTCGCTCGCCGAGTTGGCCGAGCGCGTCGGGATCCCACGCCCGACCGCGTTCCGGCTCCTGAGCACGCTTGAAGCAGAGGGCTTCGTGCGGCGCGTGGGCACGGATTATTGCCTTGGCTTCCGATGCTTCGTGCTGGGCAACGTCGTCAAGGCCGATCTCGCGATCGAACGAGAAGCACTGCCATTCCTCGAGGCACTGCGCGACGCGACCGGGGAGACCACGCAGCTCGGGATCCTCGACAGCTGGCAGGTTGTCTATCTCGCGCGCGTGTTCTCGCACCTGCCGGTCGCGTACATGCGCTCGCGCGTCGGCGTCGTCCTCCCGGCCTATTGCACGGGCCTCGGCAAGGCCCTGCTTGCCGAGCTGCCGCCCGGGGAGGTCGAGCGCTGGTCCCGCACCCAGCACTTCCCGAGGCTCACCCCGACGACGCTCGCCTCACCGGAAGATCTGCTGGGCGACCTCGCGGCGACGCGCCGCCGCGGGTACGCGCTCGATCAGGAAGAACGCGAGGTCGGTGTGGCGTGCATCGCGGCGGTCGTGCGAGACGACACAGGGACGGCGGTTGCCGCGATCAGTGCCGCAGGCCCAGTCGACCGGATTCCTCGTGAGCTCGAGGGCAGCCAGATGGCGACGCAGGTGGTGACCGCCGCAGCGGGAATCTCAGAACGCCTCGGCTATGTCGCTCAGCGCGCGGCGAGCGCGGGCGCGAGCCCCGATTCCGACGCTGCGCTCTCGCGGTGATGCAGGCACCGGAGGGCGCCGCCAGCGCGGGCCGCGGCACTGCCGGAAAGACGTTCCTGACCGGACGCAATCCGCTGATCGCGATCGTCCGTTTCGCCGCCGGGGGCGCCCTCGTCGATGTCGTGCGAGCGCTCGCGGACGGCGGGATCGACCTGGCCGAGATC
>JBBQYZ010000250.1:0-5510 GCA_038208205.1 Gemmatimonadales bacterium
AGGGCGGCATCTTCTTTCGGGACTACCCGGCGTGCGACGACACACGGCTCACGCTGCGACACGTGCTCTCCATGTCGGCGAATGGCGAGCCGGGGACGCGCTTCTGGTACAATCCGCCGTCCTATTCATGGGCCTCGCGGCCGATGGCCGAGGTATCGGGGCGTCCGTTCTCGAGCCTCGTGGATTCGCTGGTCTTTCGGTCCGCCGGCATGACGCGCTCCGCGCGGATCCACCGCGCGTTGCCGCTGCGTGCCGACCTGGCGGCCGCGCTCGCACTGCCGTACCACGTCGATTCGTCGGGACGCGCGCTCCGCTCCGAGCCGCCCCCGCCGCAAGGAGACGGCGCGGCCGGCGGGGTGATCTCGAGCGCGATGGACCTCGCGCGGTTCGACGTCGCGCTCACCGCCGGACGCCTGCTTTTGCCGCAGTCGCGCGCACGGCTCTGGTCGGGCACGCGCACGCCGTCCGGCGGCGTGCTCCCCTACGGCCTCGGCTTCTTTCTCGGCGAGCACGAAGGCCGGCGCGTGGCATGGCACACCGGACTCTGGGAGGGGCGCTACTCGGCGCTGTACCTCAAGGTGCTCGGAGCCACCGCGGACGAACGGCTGACGCTCGTGCTGCTCGCCAACAGCGATGGGCTGCGGTGGGACTCCCGGTTGGACGAGGCAGCGATCGAGCGCTCGCCATTCGCCGCGGCGTTCTTGTCGGCGTTCCGGCGCGAGGTGCGATGACGGCGATGATCGCGCAGCAATGGCCTCGTCTCGCACCTGATGGAATGTCCGCCGGCTCGGAGCGGTCCGAGTGATCGCCCTGCCCGTGCGCGTCGCGCTCGGCAGGCTCCAGCCGGCGCGCCGCGGAGTCGAGATGAAGATGCTATCGACCACTCCACCGTGATGCGGCCAGGAGCGCTCCCGCCGCGAGCCCGAGCACGTAGAGCCAGCCGAAGGCGCGATTGTGCACGAAGCAGACGCGGTGGTACCAGAGCGGCCAGCCCACGTAGCCCGCGGGCGCATCCGACGGTGCGGGCGCGGACATCACGCGCAGCGCGCGCAGCGCGCGCGGCGCGGCGAGCAGCACCACCAGCGCAAAGGGCGTGATGGCTCCCACCACGACACCGACGCCGATCAAGAGATACATGCCCACGACCGACGCCCGGTTCAGCGCCCGCGCTCGGCGCTCGCCGACGAGGACAGGGAGGGTTCGCTGGTGCTTGCTCTCGTCGAACGCGCGCTGGTCGATGTGCTTGCCCACCAGGATCGACATCACGCCGAGACCGTAGGGCACCGACGCGAGCAGCGCGTGGCCCGAGGCGCGTCCCGCGATCACGAAGTAGCCGCCGGCGACCATGAGCGGTCCCCACACGAGAAAGGCCGCGACCTCGCCGAGCCCCAGCTCCTTGAGCGCGCGGGGTGCGGCGTCGTACGCCCACAGGAGCAGCGCGCCGGCCGCGACGAGCAGCACGGCGGGCAGGCCGCGCAGCCTGACAAAGTAGATGCCGATCGCCGCGGCGATCGCGGAGAGAATCAGCAGTCCGCGCACGAGGAGGCGCGCGCTGACCGCGCCACTGAGCAGCGGGTGCACCGTGTAGCGCCGTCGCGGCGAGTCGTCGGTGTCGTGGCCCCGTCGCGCACCGAAGTAGTCGTTGGAGAGGTTGCTGATGGCGTGCAGGACTACGTAGGCGAGCACCACGAGCAGGAACGGCACGAGCTCGAACCGCCGATCGGTGGCGGCGAGCAGCCCGGCCAGGAGCGCGGCCTGAAAGGAGATGACGAGGATCACGCTGCGTGCGGCGTACAGAAACCGGGCGACGGGATCGAGGGTGGCGAGATCCTCGGCGAGAGGCGGGTAGAAGCCGGTGAAGGCGCGGGCCCACTCGCGCGGGCCGCGCCCGGCGGGTCGCCGGCCGGAGGGGACGGGAGGGGCGGGCGGCGCGGAAGACACGTGGCTCTAGGTCGATGTTCGGTGAGGGCCGTCGATGCTGGCGCTCTCGAAGCTACAGGGCGAGCGGTATAGTTGGGGGATCCCTCCCCGACGGAGCCCCGCCATCACGATTCCCGACCTGTATCCCGATCTGGCGCGCCTGCTCGCCGACTACTTCACCGGCGAGCGCGGGCGCGATGGCGCGCACTATCAGGACGCGGTGCTCGCGTTCGCGATCACCGAGTCGCACCCCACGCTGCTGCAGACCGTGAGCGACGCGCGCGCCATTCTCGAGAGTCCGGGCGAGCTGGCCGCGTTCGAGTATTACCTGTCCGAGTCGGGCTATCGGTTCGGCGAGCTGGGCGACGGGGTGACGGCGAGTGACTGGCTGTCCGACGTCGTGATGCTCATCGCGTCGGCGGTGTGACGAGAGCGAGCGTGGACTGGCTCTTGCCGCCAGTGAATCGAGTGCGCGACTTGCGCGCGTACTCACGGTCAGTCCTCGGGAGCTCCAGATGAACGTCCCTCGCGTCGTCGGCCTCACGGCGATCACCACGATCACCACGATCACCACCTGCGGTCCGCTGTCCGGGCAGTCGAACGGCGGTGCTGGCCCCGCCGCGGGCGCGGCCGCGGGCGTGGGCGCAGCCTCGGGCGCGGTCGGCACCGCCGACTGCACGCCGCTCGAGACCCGCGGCCCCAACGGCCGCGAGCAGCGGCCCGCCTTCGTCGGCCAGACGCGCGCGTGCGGCGTCACGTCGAACGTCGCCTTCGACGTCACGGTCGTGGCGAACGGTCTCGAGTTCCCTTGGGCGGTCGAGCCGCTGCCCGGCGGCGACTACCTGGTCACCGAGCGGCCCGGTCGCCTGCGCATCGTGTCTCGCACCGGCGCGCTCGGTCCGCCGATCACCGGACTGCCCGCGGTCGATGCGCACGGGCAGGGCGGACTGCTCGACGTGGCGCTGAGTCCCGCCTTCGCCACCGATCGCACGATCTTCTGGAGCTTTTCCGAGGCACGCGACGGCGGTAACGGCACGAGCATCGCGCGCGGCGCGCTGTCGGCCGACCGCACGCGGCTGGAGAACGTGCGCGTGATCTTCCGCGTGCTGCCCGCCTACCATGGCACCATGCACTTCGGCTCGCGCCTCGCCTTCGGGCCCGACGGAACGCTGTACGGCACCTTCGGCGAGCGTTCCGACAAGCCGATGCGCCAGTACGCGCAGCGGCTCGACAGCCACTTGGGCAAGATCGTGCGCATCAACGCCGACGGCTCGGTCCCCCGCGACAACCCGTTCGTTGGCCAGGCTGACGCGAAGCCGGAGATCTGGTCGCTGGGGCATCGCAACGTGCAGGCGTCGGCCTTCGACGCGCAGGGGCGGCTGTGGGAGATCGAGCACGGCGCCCGTGGCGGGGACGAGCTCAATCTCATCGGGAAGGGGAAGAACTACGGATGGTCGCGGCAGGCGTACGGCATCGAGTACTCGGGCGAGCCGATTCCGAACGCCGTGACGAAGCTCGCCGGCATGGAGCAGCCGGTCTACTACTGGGACCCGGTGATCGCTCCGTCGGGCGCACAGTTCTACAGCGGTAGCGCCTTCCCGGCGTGGCGCGGCAGCCTGTTCGTCGGCGCGCTCGGTCAGAAGCGCCTCGTGCGGCTCACGATCGCGGGCGACCGCGTGACGGGCGAGGAGCACCTGCTCGTGGACCGGGGCCAGCGCATCCGCGATGTGCGGCAGGGACCGGACGGCGCGCTCTACCTGGTGACCGACGACCGAAAGGGCGAGCTCTGGCGGATCGCGCCGCGGCGGTAACGGCGACGGTGGGTGGTGGGCGGGAGATGGTGTGCGCATCTTGCCCAGCGTTGGCCGACTTCTCTCCGCGAGCGCTTTCATGAATGGTTACAACTTCACCGAGCGGGTTCGAAAGATTCTCGCTATAGCGCGCGAGGAAGCCGCACGGCTCAGTCACGAGTACTGCGGGACAGAGCACATCCTCCTGGGCCTGATCCGGGAAGGCGAAGGGGTCGCGGCGACGGTGTTGCAAAACCTCTCCGTCGAGCTGGACGTGCTCCGGATCAAGGTGGAGGAGATAGTGCGGGCGGGGCAATCGCTGCGGACGACCGGACCAGACCTTCCGTATACCTCGCGCGCCAAGAAGGTGCTGGAGCTCGCGATGAGTGAAGCACGTGCGCTTCACCACTCCTACGTCGGCAGTGAGCACATTCTGATCGGGCTTCTGCGTGAGGAGAAGGGGATCGCCGCGCAGGTGCTGAATGCGTCAGGTGTCACACTCGCTCTGGCGCGCCACGAAACGTTGCGCATCCTGGGTTCCGAGGCGCCGGACGAGCAGATCGAAAAGACCGAGCACGTCGTATCGCGACGCTTCGCATGGCTACGACCGGATCACACGTCGAAACCCACGCCGCGGGCGGTAATCGTCGAGATCCAGCACGCCGACGGTTGGACGCTGCGCCGGGAGTTCGGATCGATCGCCAAGGCGATTCACTTTCTCAGTGAGCAGCAGTAGGCGCTACGCCACCTCTCCGACCGGCGGTCCGTCTTCCACCTCCGCCTCGTACTCCTCGGTCTTGCGCACGGCGCGCATGACGGTGCTCCCCGCCGCGATCGCGCCGAGCAGGATGTAGATGTAGAAGGTGTAGAAGCGCCACCAGACGAGGGCCGCGGCGAACAGCTGCACCGGGATCGCGTCGCCGAGCGCGGCGCGAAAGGCCACCTCCACGGCGCCCCCGCCGCCGGGCGCCGGCACCACCGCGGCCCCGTACAGGAAGCCCAGGGGCCAGAGCGCCAGCGGCGCGAGCGGCACCGACGACACGCTCGTGAGCACCAGCGCGGGCAGCACGGTGAGCCGGATTCCCACGTGCACCACGGACGCCAGGAACGACAGCACCGCGGCGCGCTTGTCCACCCGCTCCACCGAGTCGATGGTCGCGCGCAGCTTGCGCAGCGAGCGCTGGATGGTGCGCCAACGCGACCCATGCAGCCGCAGCCGGCGCGCCCATCGCGGAGGCGGGCCGTTCGCGTTGCGGCGCGACAGGTAGACCGCCGTCGCGCCCGTGCCCAGCACCACGGCGGCGTAGCCGCCCACGAGGCTCACGAGGGTGGTGAGCACGGCGCCGGCACCGCTGAAGATGATCGCGACCGCGAGCACGACGGCGGCGAGCGAGAACACCTCCAGGAATAGCTCGGCGTAAAGAATCACCAGCACGCTCGAGGCGGGCAGCCCGGACTCCGAAAGGATGAAGTAGCGCGCCGGCTCCGCTCCGCTCCGTGCCGGCGTGATCGCCGCGCCGAAGTCGCCGCCCAGGCAGGTCCGTACCGCGGTGCCGAGCCGGAGCCGGATCCCGGCGGCACGCGCGCTCCACCGGATCTTGAGCGCGCGGGCGAACACCTCGATGATCACCGCGAGGCCGGCCAGCAGGTGCGCCTCGGGAGGCAGCACGAGTGAAGTGCCCTGCTGCGACCACCCGGCGATCATGTAGATCGAGACGCTGATCGTGGCGGCGAAAGAGAGCGCCGTGAGCAGCCAGCGCATCGGGGTCATCGGAGGAACGGCCTCGGCATCGACCCAAG
>JBBQYZ010000251.1:0-5502 GCA_038208205.1 Gemmatimonadales bacterium
CACGGAGACCTCAGGCAGCCCGAGCGCGCGGGCGGCATCGGCGGCGCACCAGGCCGCGAGCGGGACCATCGCCAGGCCGGCGGCTGTCGCGGCCGCCTCGCCATGTACGCGGTGCACGGTCGGCCGACCCCGTCGCATGTCGTCATCGTCCATGCACGGCAGGTCGTCGTGGACGAGCGAATAGGCATGCACCACCTCGACCGCCGCGCCGAGCGCCGACGCATCGCCGTACCCGCCGGCAGCGTCGAAGGCACTCAGAAGCAGGATGCCGCGCATCCGCTTGCCTTCGCCGAGGAGGCTGTAACGGATGGCGTGGTCGACGGGCGAGACGACGCCGTCCAGATAGCGCGCGCAGAAACCCGACAGGGCGGCGTCCACCGACGAGCGCTGCGCGGCGAAGCTCGCCCGTGCGTCAGTCTCAATCATCGTCGAGCGGCTCGACGCCGAGAGCGCCATCCACCTGCTCGGTGAGCTTCAGGACGCGGGCCTCGGCCTCGGAGAGCGTGCCCGCCGCCTCGCGGAGACACGCGACTCCCTCCTCGAACAGCGCGAGCGCCTGGGCCAGCTCCAGCGGTTCACTCTCGAGCGCAGCGACGATCTCCTCCAGCCGCTCCAATCGACGCTCGATCGTCACGTGACCTCTCCCCTGGACTCGACGACACGCCCGATCGCTTCCACCTCGCCATCGCGCAGGCGCAGCAGAAACGTGCGGGGCGCCTGGAAGTCAGCGACGCTCGAGAGGGTGCGGCCGGATGTGTCGCTGGCCACGGCATAGCCACGAGCCAGGGTGGCGAGCGGGCTGAGGGCGTGCAGCCGTCCCCCGAGCGAACTCACCGAGTTCTGTCGCGACTCGAGTCGGCGTGCGATGGCGGTGGACGCCGCTCGCGCCCCGTCACCGGCTCGCTGCCGAGATTGGTAGAGCGCGACCTCGGCCGCGGACACGAGCCGCTGTCGATAGCTGTGCAGCGCGAGCGCCGTCTCGCGACGCGAGGCGACAGCCGTCTCCGCGGCCGCCGACGGAGTGGGAGCGCGTAGGTCGGCCACGAGATCGCAGAGCGTGATGTCGACCTCGTGTCCGACCGCCGAGATCGTTGGCACCGGGCAGGCAGCCACGGCGCGCGCGACACGCTCGTCGTTGAACGCCCGGAGGTCCTCCCGCGAACCGCCACCCCGCCCGATGATCACCAGCTCGGCGCCGCCCCAGCGCGCGACGCGGTCGAGCGCCGCACAGAGCTCGGTCGGAGCGCTTTCGCCCAGGACTGCCGCGTGCGCGACGATCAGCTCCACTCCCGGCGCACGGCGCCGAACGACGGCGACGATGTCACGCAACGCCGCGCCGCTGGCGCTGGTGACGACCGCGATGCGGCGCGGATGCCGCGGCAGCTCGCGCTTCCGGGCCAGCGAGAGCAGTCCGTCGGCTTCGAGCCGAAGACGTGTCGCCTCGAGCGCCTTGCGCCACAACCCGTCCCCTTCGGCCTCGATCCTTCGAACGGTGAACTGCATCTCGCCGCGCGCGGCGTAGACGCCGATCTGTCCGAGCACCGCGACCTGCATTCCGTCGTCCGGAGAGGCCGGGATCCCACGCTGATCTCGCGCCCACACGACGCAGCGGATCTGCGAGGTGAGATCGCGGAGGCAGAAGTACCAGTGTCCGTTGCGGTGCGACTTGAAGTCGCTGATCTCCCCGCGCACCCACAACGGGATGAATGCGCCCTCGACGACGTCCTTTATCGTCGACGTCAGCGTGGAGACGTCGATCGCCGAGTTCGGGCTCGCGCCGGGAAAGACGTCGCGGACCTGGTCGTAGACCTGCTCACGGACCACCGACTCCTCACTCGGCACGTCGAACAGCGAGGGACCGGCGATCGGCGCGGCCGATCGCGCCGATGGACCACGGCGCTTCACGCGGTCACCGTGCGCCGCGCAGCGCGCACCGTGTTGCGAAGGAGCATGGCGATGGTCATCGGTCCCACCCCTCCCGGCACCGGCGTGATGTGGGATGCCACCTGACGCACCGCGTCGAAGTCGACGTCGCCGACCAGTCGCGTGCCCGTTCGTGCCGCGGGGTCAATGACGCGATTCATCCCGACATCGATCACGACGGCGCCCGGCTTCACCATGTCGGCGGTGACCATGCGGGCGCGGCCGGCGGCCACGATGAGGATGTCGGCCCGGCGCGTGTGAGCGGCGAGATCGCGGGTGCGGCTGTGACAGACGGTGACCGTGGAATCGGCGCCGTCGCCCGCCTGCATCATCAACGCGGCCATCGGCTTCCCGACGATCGTGCTGCGTCCCACCACCACGCATTCCGCGCCCCGCGTCTCGACGCCGTACTCGGTGAGCATGCGCTGCACGCCCGCCGGGGTACAGGGCGCGAATCCGTCGGTGTGCCCAATCAGCAACTTGCCGACGTTGACTGGGTGGAACCCATCGACGTCCTTCGAGGGGTCGATGCGCAGGACCACCGCATCGGGATCGATGTGCGTGGGAAGCGGCATCTGGACCAGGATGCCGTGCACCCGGCGATCGGCATTCAGCCGATCGACGAGCTGCAGCAGCTCCTTCTGGGTCGTGCTCGCGGAGAGGCGGATGGTCTCGCCCGCCATGCCGGCCTCACGCGAGGCCTTCTCCTTGGCCCCCACGTAGACGGCGCTCGCCGCGTCGTCGCCGACGAGCACCACCGCCAGTCCTGGCGTGATGCCCAATGCGCGCAGCTCCGTCACCTCCGCCGCCACGCCGGCGCGGATGCCGCGCGCAAGTGCAGCGCCGTCGATCAGGGTGGCGCCGCCCTTACCCGCGCCTGAGGTGCCGGCCACCGCCAGCGGGTCAGCGGGCAAAGTCCACCGCGCGCGTCTCGCGAATGAGCACGACCTTGATCTGTCCCGGGTACTGCAGCTCGGCCTCGATGCGGCGAGCGATCTCCTCCGACAGGGTCGTCATACGCCCATCGTCCACGTCGTCGGGGACGACGACGACCCGAATCTCGCGGCCCGCCTGAATGGCGAACACGCGCTCGACCCCCTTGTAGCTGGAGGCGATGCGCTCGAGGCCCTCGAGCCGCTTCACGTATGTCTCGAACGCTTCTCGCCGGGCCCCCGGCCGTGAGCCCGAGATCGAATCAGCCGCCTGCACGAGCACGGAGACTTCGCTCTCGTGCGGCACGTCGTCGTGGTGCGCCGCGATGCAATTGACGACGAGCGGGTGCTCGGAGTACTTGGTCGCCATCTCCACCCCGAGCTGCACGTGCGTGCCCTCGTGCTCATGCGTGAGCACCTTGCCGACGTCGTGCAGGAGCGCGCCTCGCTTGGCCATGGCAACGTCCAGGCCGAGCTCGGCCGCCATGATGCCGGCGAGGTGCGCCACTTCCTGGGAGTGTTGCAGGATGTTCTGGCCGTAGCTCGTCCGCCACTTCATGCGGCCGATCAGGCGGATGAGCTCGGGGTGCAGTCCGTGTACGCCGGTGTTGTAGGCGGCCTGCTCGCCGGTTTCGATGATTGCCGCGTCGACCTCGAGCTTCGACTTGTTCACGACCTCTTCGATGCGGCCGGGGTGGATGCGACCATCGGAGACCAGCTTTTCGAGCGCGAGCCGCGCGACCTCGCGTCGCACCGGATCGAAGCAGGAGACGACGACCGTGTCCGGGGTGTCGTCGATGATCACGTCGACGCCCGTCGCCAGCTCGAAAGCGCGGATGTTCCGTCCCTCGCGCCCGATGATGCGCCCCTTCATCTCGTCGTTTGGGAGCGCCACCGCGGAGACGGTGGTCTCAGCCGTCGTGTCCGCGGCGATGCGCTGGATGGCGAGGGCGACGATCTTCTTCGCCTCGCGCTCGGCGTTCCGGCGTGCACTCTCCCGAATCTCGCGAATGGAGTTGGCGGCGTCGGCGTGGGCCTCTTCCTCGAGGCGTCGGATCAGCTCGTTCTTGGCGTCCTGGGCCGACATGCCGGCCATCTGCTCCAGGCGGCGCCGCTCGTCGCCGACGAGCTTCTCGAGCTCCTCCTCCCGGGTCTGAACCGACTTCTCACGACGACCAAAATCGCTGGCGCGCCGGGCCAGATCGCGGTCCCGCTGATCGACGCCCTCGACCTTCCGGTCGAGGGCGCTGTCGCGCTCGTTGACGCGACGTTCCTCCTGCTCGACCGTGGCGCGCCGACCGCGGAGCTCCGCCTCGGCGGCCTCGCGGAGGCGCATGACCTCCTCCTTCCCCGTCACCACTGCACTCTTTCGGAGCGTATCGACCTCGCGCTCCGCATCGCTGAGGATCCGCCTGGCCGTCTCCTCGGCGGTGGCTTTCGCGCTCACCTGACGCTCGAGCTCGGAGCGCTGTCCAGCGGCCGCGCCGGTCCGACGTCCCAGAAAGAAAAAAGCCGCGGACGCGATGACGAGTGCGCCCAGCGCGGCAATGAGTGCCGGACTGTTCATGACGGATCTATGCTCCACCGCGGCGAGCCGCGGGAACGGGGACACCACCGCTGCACCGCGGAGCGCGCGACCGTAGCGATACGCTCGATGCGGCGCCGACGTGGGGCGCGACATGGAGCGTGCTAACTACAAAGGGCGCTTCAACCTACGGGTGAGCGTGGCTACGCCGAAAAGCTACCCGCGCCGAGTCGAAAAGGCAATGAATCGGCAGCCCCGGCTCATGACGCGGCCGGCTCGTCGCCGCGCTTGGAAGGAGGTAGCAGCCGCCGCACGTCGGCGCTCAATGTCTGCATCGCCGTGGTGACGTCGGCATTCGCCGCCCGCGACAGAAACAGCTCGGACGTGATCTGCAGAGCGGCGAGGATGGCCGCGCGGTCGACCTCGATCACCGCGGCACCGGCCAGGATGTGCCTGATCGCCTGATCGAGGTGCGCCGCCACCTCACGGGTGTGTTCGGGTGGCGCCTCCGTGCGGATGGCGTACGACTCGCCCAGAATCTCGACCTTGACGCTGCTTTTCTTCGCGCTCACCGCTCTCCGTCGCTCTGGGTCTGCTGCCGGATGAACCGCACCCGGTCGAGCATCTGCCGCACGCGAGAGCTGGCCGCGTCGAGACGTCCCTTGAGGGTCGAGTTCTCCGACTCGAGTCGCGCGCAACGGACGACAAGCTCGCGCTGCTGCGCTCGGTCGGGCTCCGCCGCCTCCGCCTCCATCTCGCGCACGCGCGACTCCGCCACTAGGGCGCGGCGCCGGAATGCCGCGAGCTCCTCGGCAAGGTGGTGGACGAGTGTCTCGAGCTCCTTGAACGCCTCGAGCTCAGGTCGAACGTTGTCGGACATGCAGTTCGTGCTGGAGTGCAGAGAGGATCTTGGCGCGGCGGCCGTCGATCTCTTTGTCGCGTAGAGTGCGCTCGGGATGCCGCAAGGTCAACCGCCACGCCACGGACCGATGCCCCGGCTCCACGCCAGGTCCCTCGTACTCGTCGAACGCGGACAGGCGCTCCAGAAGCTCACCCGCCGAGGCACGGATCAATCGCTCCACATCGACCGCGCGAACGCCCGTCGGCAGCAACAGCGCGAGG
>JBBQYZ010000252.1:0-5499 GCA_038208205.1 Gemmatimonadales bacterium
ACTGTCGGTCATTCCGCGGCTGACGCGGCGCCTGCAGTATCTGCCAATGCTCGCGAACGTCGCCACGCTGCTCGGGCTGCTCGGAACGATCTTCGGACTTCGCCACGCGTTTGCCGCGGTGAGCAACGCATCGGCTACGGAACGGTCGGGTCAGTTGGCTGCTGGTATCGCAGTCGCGCTGAACGCCACCGGCTTCGGCCTCATGGTCGCCGTTCCGCTCTCGGTGGCGCATGCGTATCTCGTCAGTCAGGCCGAGACGATCATCGAGCAGGTTGACGAATTCTCCGTTCGGCTTATCAACGCGCTGGTAGACCGCCCCGACGTCCGTCTCGGACACCGGTAGTCAAGCGATGGCCGACTCGCGGTTCCATAAGATCAAGCAGCGGCGCTCGGAACGAGCGCCGCTGACCGCCCACGGGGGCCTGAACCTCGTGCCGCTGGTCGATATTCTTACGTCCATCGTCTTCTTCAGCTTGGCGACGTATACGGGTGTCGCGCTGGCGGCGATGACTGCATTCGATCTGTCGCTCCCGCCGACGGTCATAACGGCTCCGCAGCCGCAGACCAGCAGCAAGGTTCCCGAACTCACGCTGCTCCTCGCCGTTCGTATCAACACTGACGGAATCCGGGTCGAGCATTCCGGCGGCAACGCTGCTTTCCGAAAGGACATCCCAGGGTTGGGACAATCGTCGCTGAACCAGCTTCACGACATCCTTGCCGGTATTGCTCGCAGCTATCCGGATAACAAGGACGTGCTCGTCGTTCCAGACGATGCCGTGAGCTATGACGACATCGTCAAGGTTCTCGAACAGGCGCGTCTCGCCAGCTTCAGCAACATCGCGTTAGGCAATCGGGCTCGAGCGACACAGGTCGCGTCGGCCAATCGCGGAGGGCGCTAGATGGCGAGCCGGGCAAAGGCGGCGCGCGAGGCGCGCCGCACAGCGATGTTTCACAAGTTTCGCCTGACCGAGCTGAATCTCGTTCCTCTCGTCGACACGTTCGTATCGATCGTGTTCTTCTCACTGACGACGCAGACGCTCGGCGACATGACGCCGACGGTCAACGGCGTGTCGCTGCCCCAGAGCAGCGTGGGTGCGCTATCGGCCCACGAGATCACGCTCGGCATCGCCAGCCGGCCGGCTGAGATGACGTTGGCGGGCCGTCGTGTGATGACCGTGCAGGCGGCAGCGCAGTCTGCGTCAAACGTTCCGAACGAGCCTCTGCTCATTCCGGAGCTGTACCGCGCACTCCACATAACTGCAGATTCGATCAGAAAAGCGAATGATGTCCCCGCCGATCAGTCGGTCGAGGCGACGCTTGCTGTGCAGGCCGACAAGGGGATGCGCTACGACCTGTTAGCCCGCGTACTGCAGACGGCGCGAAAGGCTGGATTCAAGAAAGTCTCGCTTCAGGTCCTCAAGACGGGCGGCGAGGCGTCCTGATATGGCAACACCATTACGTCCCGTAAGCGCATCGGGACCTACGCCGCCGAGCAAGAATGGCGAAACGACGTTCACACGGGGCCTTCGCTTCGAGTGGGCAAGCGAAGAAGGGCGGGCTCTTCTCGGTTCCTATGGAATTTCGGGAACGCTCGGAATCATTTTCCTGCTGCTGGTTCACCTGTCGCCGCAACATCCGGTGGTGAAGACAGAAGAAGCTCCCCTCCAGATTACGTATGCGGACGCGCCGCCCGAGCCTGCTCCTGAGCCGCCGGTTGCGCAAATCGGTGATGCGATCCGCGTGCCGGAAGCCGGGCCAGTGAAGAAACCCGCGGGTCCGGTCGGGCCGGAGAAGGGAAGCCCAACGCCTGGGCGACCGGGATCGCGCACAGAAACGAACAGCACTGGCGCAATCGGGACCGCATTCGGCACCGGAAGTGGTTCCGGCACCGGCGGAATGGTGGGCGACGTCTCGGGCATTCTGCGCGGAGTGGACGTCAACTCCGGCAGCGGCGGGACCGGCGGAGGAGCTGGTGGTAGTGGCGGTGGTGGCGCAGGAGGGAAGACGGTTCTCGGTTACGGGCAAGGCGGACAGGGTTCCACTACGCCGGGGCGAGGCGGCATCGGCGGTGGTATTGGCACAGGCGGCGGTGGGGGAGGCGGGGTCGGTGGCGTCGGCGCGGGTGGCGGTGTCACCGCCGCGCGGGTGAGAGTCGCCGCTCCCAGCGTTCGCGCATCGGAAGCGCCCCCCGGCCGTGGACGCGACGTATCGGAACTCGGGACGTTTGTACGGAGCCGCCAAGCGCAGCTTAGTTTGTGTTACGTTGAGCGTGGGCTGAGAGCCAACCCGAATCTCGCAGGTACGATCAACGTCGCAATCACGTTGACGGGTGGCGGGAACGTCACCGGCGTCGAAATTACTAGCCGGACGTGGGGTGGTGCGGGGGCCTCGGAGACTGAGTCTTGTATCGTCAACAAGATTCGCTCGTGGCAGTTCCCGTCTTCAGACTTGGGCGGCGGTACGTACGGCTTCCCGTTCAACTTCACGCGGTAGTTCGGCTCGAGGGCGATGAGAGAGGGGCGGCGATGCTATCGTCGCCCCTCTTTGTTCGAAGGCGCTGTGCCGTGCAGAACGTTAGGCGGCGGCGAGCCGAGTAGACCGTGTTGACATGGAGCCATCGACCGTGTCCCAGCGGCGATGTGTTGGTCGATCGCGTTCAGCGCGGGGGGTCCGTTGGAGTGAGTCCGGCTGCTGACTTCCTTCAGGAATCCTCCCAGCCACCGCGATCGCAGAACTCTCACCAACGAGTGCTGACAGCATGATGTCACGATCGTATGCTTCCGCGGCGCAATATCGAATGCCAACTGCGATGGGCACACATTCGCGCAGCTGGGAGTTGCTCTGGGTCGCGAGGACATGGGAGCGATAGCTTTGCAAAGCGTGCTGCATTCGATCGGGTTGATTATTGCCCTTCAGGGGACGGGGGCGATTCAGCTCCCGCCGCCCACTGGATTCGTAAACGACTTCGCTAACGTCCTCAGTCCGAACACCGAGCAAACACTTCTCGGGATCGCGACAACGGTGCGCGCGAAGTCGGGTGGCGACGTCGCGATCGTTACGCTTTCCGACATCGGCGACCGGGCGCCAGGCGACATCGCCCTCGCGCTTCTGCGGCAATGGAAGCTCGGTAGGGCGTCCAAGCCTGGTGACCCCACACGAAACAATTCCGTGGTAATTCTGCTCGTCCCCAAGGAGACAAGTTCAGACGGACGGGGACACACCTTTATCGCGACGGGTTATGGAGCTGAGGGATTCATTACCGACGCGACGGCCGGAGGGATTCAGGACGAAGCGATTCCGTATCTGAAGCAGCAAGACTACGACGCCGCCGTGATTCTGATGGCACAGCGCGTCGGCGAGCGATTCGCGAGGGAGTACAACTTTTCACTCGACAGCGGAGTAGCGCCGGGAATCGACCGCGTTGTCCCGTCGAGGCGACGCGGGGGCGGCGGTTTCAATCCAGGGACGCTACTCATCGTGTTTCTCGTCGTGATGTTTGTGCTGAATTCGTTCGGCGGCCGGAGGCGTGGGCGAGGAGGGTGCGGAGGCGGGGGATGCCTGCCGATCTTTCTCCCAATGGGGGGCGGCGGCTGGGGCGGCGGCGGATCGGGTGGCTGGGGTGGGGGAGGATTTGGTGGCAGTGGCGGATTCGGAGGCTTTGGGGGTTTCGGCGGTGGCGGCGGCGGTGGTGGTGGCGGCGCGGGAAGGAGCTTCTAAATGGCGACGATGACGCTCGATGAATTGGTATCGCAGCTGCGCGCGGCGTACGGCGATGCGCTTCGCTCGGTGGTGCTTTTCGGATCTGCCGCGGCGGGAGAGCATATCCCCAAGCGATCGGATTATAACGTCCTGGTAATTGCTCATTCCCTTCATGCTGACACGTTGCGCGCTGCGTCGGCAGTCGGCGCGGCGTGGGCGGCGAGCGGCAGTCCGCCGCCGATGACGCTCACGACGGATGAATGGCGTGCGTCCAGCGACATCTTCGCGATGGAGTACGCCGACATCCTCGAGCGGCACAAGGTGCTCTACGGCGAGCCGCCATTCGAAGGTGTTTCCGTGGCGCGAAATGACCTTCGCTTGCAGGTCGAGCGCGAGGCCATGGGAAAGCTGCTACAATTCCGGCAGGGGGTACTGGCAGCGGGGAATGATGGTCGCAAACAGTTGACACTTCTCGAGGCGAGCCTGAGTACGCTGATGGTGGTGTTCCGAGGCGTCTCACGGCTTGGCGGAGATTCGCCGCCGATCGACAATGAAGCCCTGGTTGCATCGATCGCCGTGCGGGGCGAAATCGACGCCGCGCCGTTCACGCGAGTGGTCCGGCATGTGCGAGGTACCGCAAAGCTGTCGCCTCGCGATGCAGAACAGCTCGTCGCTGGTTACCTCGATGGCCTCCAGCGGTTGGTCGCTTACGTCGATCGACTTGCGGTCTGACATGTGTAGCACTCGAATGATTCGCCGAACCCAATCATCCACTACCAGGAACGCACGATGATGAGTACCAGACACCTGTCGCAGGCAAAGCGCTGTGCGAACCCTAGGCTTTCCGTAGCGCTTCTTGTTCCAATGATGCTGTTGTTCGCGGCCTGTCCGAAGGACGATACCGCGAAGCGAGACACGATGATTGTCGATACGACGCACCTCGACACCACCAACGCCACGGATCTCTCCAACATCCATAGCAGCCTCCCTCCCGCGGAACCGGACACGTTCAAGCAACGTAAACTGACTCCGCCACCCAACGCGGGCGGCGGTGGGCTGAGCGTCCCGGCGGCCCCGAGCGCGTTGATGGAAGCGGTGCAGCGTGAACAGAGCATGACAAAGTTCTGCTACACCGAGTTCGGGCAGAAGAACGACCCGACACTCCGTGGCAATGTGGCGATGGTGGTGACTGTAGCTGCTGAGGGGATCGCCAACGCGACGGTCGGTGACGCGCGGTGGAGTGGAGCGGCGGGCAAGGCGGTCAACAGCTGCCTGAATCAGAAGGCCAAGCTCGCGTGGAAGCTGGCGCCCGGCGTGGTGAAGCCCGGTAAGTACGTCGTGCAGCTGAGCTTCAGCGGCGCGTGACTTTTCGCGGCAACTCCCCTTCGATACCCTGCCACGGAGACGATTGATGAATCGACGAATGATCGCGGCGCTGGCGTTTGCGATGCTGGCGAGCGGATGCGGATACAACAGCATCCAGACGTATGACGAGCAGGCTAGCGCGGCGCAGGGCCAGATCGAGACGCAGATCCAGCGGCGAGCGGATCTGATCCCGAACTTGGTGAGTACGGTGAAGGGGTATGCGCAGCATGAGGAAACGATCTTCACCGAAGTGGCGAACGCACGATCGCGACTGCTCTCGGCGAAAGGTGGCGGCGACCCAGAAGCGATGGCTAATGCCAATGCGCAGATGAGCGGAGCGTTAGGCAGGCTCCTTGCAATCTCGGAGAACTATCCGCAGCTGAAAGCCGACGCGAACTTTCGCCAGCTCCAGGACGAATTGACGGGCACCGAGAA
>JBBQYZ010000253.1:0-5497 GCA_038208205.1 Gemmatimonadales bacterium
GATGCCGGCATGCGTCCGAGCGCATCGACCCGCGCCACCACGGCAGGGCGGTCGTCCGCTTCCGGCTTGAGTCGCAGGTACTGCTCGAAATCCGTTCGCGCGTCCTCTCGTGCGCCGCGTGCTGCGCGTATCACGCCGCGATCGTAGTACGCCTCTGCCCACCGCGGCTCCACCGAGATCGCTCGGCTGAAGGCATTCTCGGCGTCGACGAAACGACCGGCGTCGTACGCCGCGAGGGCCTGGCGCCACGGCCCGTTTGCCGCCGGCTCAGCCCCCATCGATGGTCTCGCCAGGGCCGCCACGCGGTCGCGGGCCTCGCTCGCCTCGGGCGCCCGAGGAGCGAGGGCCAGGAAACGGCAGTACTCACTCACCGCGGGCTCCGCGGCACCCACGCTCTCGTGCGCGCGCGCCAGCTGATATGCGAGGTCAGGATCGGTCGGGTCGAGCTGCGCCGCCTGTCGCAGCTCCTCGCGCGCTGACGCCCGGTCGCCAAGGATCGCCGACTGCTGTCCCCGCTGTGCGAGCTGCCGCGCCCGCGCACGCTGTGCGGCACTCGGTGCCGATGCGACCGGACCGCTCAGGCAGACGGGACGGAGCGCGGCGGAGAGCACCGCTCGTTTGAGCGGTTCACGCGCGACCGATTGTGCGCCCGCCAGGTAGGGGCTCAGCGCGATGCCGCAAGCTGTGATCAGCGCGAGGCGCACGCTCATCGAGTGACGCTGACGACCGACTGGCTGGTCGAGCCATCCAGCGTCGCGGTGATCGTCACCGCCCCGGTCTTCTTGTCGTTTGCGGAAACGAGGCCCGACGAGGTCACCGTCGCGAGACCGGTATCGCTCGACTTCCAGGTGAAGGCGCGACCGGTCACCGCATTCCCGTACGCGTCCTTGGCGGAGGCCGACAGCTGGACGCTGCGATCGAGGCGCACCGAGACAGGCGTGGGGGTCACCGCGACGCTGGCAGCTGCACCGGGTTTCACCACGACCGCCGCCGTCGTTGTCCGGCCCTCGCTGGACGCGGTGATCGTGGTGGTCCCGGTAGCGACGCCGGTCACGACGCCGGCGTTTGATACGCTCGCGGCCATGGGATTGCTCGACGACCAGGTGACCACGCGCGCGGCGAGCGTCGTGCCGTTGGCGGCACGCGTTGTCGCCGCGAGAGCCGTCGACTGGCCGGGTGCGATCGTCACGCTCGACGGTGACAGCGAAACCGTCGCGACCGGAACAGGGGGCGCGGCCGGCGTGGACACGGTCACGACTGCGGAGCCGCCCCTCCCTTCGCTGGTCGCGGTGATCGTCGCGCTGCCCGCCCCGATCGCGCTCACCACGCCCGCCGCGCTTACCAGGGCGACCCCGGTGTTCGCGCTGGACCACACCACGGCGCGGCCGCTCACGAGCGTGCCGGACGCATCGCGGAGCGTGACGGCAAGCTGTGATGTCTGTCCAGCGATCATGGCGACCGCGCCGGGAGTGACCGAGACGCTGGCGACCGGGCCCGCGCTCACGACGACCGTCGCGCCTTCGCTCTTACCGTCGATCGTACCCGTCACCACCGCCGTTCCGGCGGAGACGGCCGTGATCGTCCCGCTCGCATCGACGGTGACAACGCTCTCGCTGCTGCTCGACCACACGACGGCTCTGTCACCGACTACGTTCTGTGCGGCGTCGTAGGCGACCGCCGTCAGCTGAGTACGTGCACCGATCACCAGCTCGACGCGCGACGGGCGCACTCCAACGCTCGCCACCGGCACCTTCTGCACCGTGATCGTCGCGATCCCTGAGCGTCCGTTCACGTTCGCGGCGATCAGCGTCGTGCCGGGGGCCAGGGCCGTGACGACGCCCGACGTGGATACGCTCGCCACGACGGGGTCGCGCACCGTCCAGGTCACAGACGTCGAGGCGACGAGTGCGCCGCCGGCGTCCTGCACCTGTGCCTGAAGCGGTAGCGCCGAACCCACGACGATGGTCGAGGCTGGGGGATCCACCACAACTGCAGCGATCGCCGTCGCCGGGACATCGGGCAAGGTGGCGTTCGTGCACGCGAGTGCCAGCAACGCTCCGCCCAGCCGCAGTCTCATTCCGCTCCCGCGCATCATTCCTCTCTCGCTTCGGTGTCGGGTGCTCACGCACCACTCGGTCGCTCGACGTACACCGGTCGCGTACGATGGGTACGCGATCCGTCGCCGAGCTGGCCGTCCAGGTTGTAACCCCAGCAGAACGCCTCGCCGGACGGCGTCGCGCCGCAGGTATGCGCGCCGAACGCCCGGACCGACGCGAAGGCATGGCCTCCGGCGACCCGCACCGGTGTGGCATGATCCGTCGTGCCGCCTTCGCCAAGCTGTCCGTACGTGTTCCGCCCCCAGCAGTAGGCGTCGCCATCAGCGGTGACGGCGCAGGTGTGCACCGCGCCCGCCGCGATCGCAACGAACCGGGCGTCGGTCTGTACGCGAACGGGACGCGAGCGAAGCACGCTGGTGCCATCACCGAGCTGACCGCCGCTGTTGCTGCCCCAGCAGTACGCCTCGCCCGCCACGGTCACGCCGCACGCGTGCCCGTTGCCCGCGCTGATCGCCGTGAACGACAGCCCGCCCGCCACGGGCTTCGGTGCGTGGCGGTCGGAGGCGGTCCCATCGCCGAGTTGGCCCGAGGCGTTGTACCCCCAGCACGAGGCGCGTCCGTCCCGCTCGAGCGCGCAGGTGAAATCCCACCCCGCCTCGATGTTGGCGTAGCGGTGACCCCCCGCGACGGCCGATGGGGTGGCGCGATCACTCGTTTCGTTGTCGCCGAGCTGGCCGTGGTCGTCGGCCCCCCAGCACCAGGCCGCTCCACCCAGGTCCAGCGCGCAGCTATGCGAGGCGCCGGCGGCTGCCCGGTGCAGGAAGGTGTGTCCGCCAGCGACGCGCACCGGCGCGCTGCGTGCGGTCGACGACCCGTCGCCGAGCTGGCCCCGATCGTTCGCACCCCAACACCACGCCGTCCCACCGCGCGCGATCGCGCAGCTGTGCGTGAGGCCAGGCGCGATGGACGTGAGGCGGAGGTCAGCACTCACCGGCGACGGAGTGACGAGACGCTCCATCGAGCCGCTGCCCAGTTGGCCTCGGTCGTTCCCACCCCAGCAGTACGCACGTCCGTCTTCGGCGAGCAGGCAGGTGTGTCGGCCGCCGGCGACGATGCTGACACGCGTCGCGAGCGCACGTGCGGGCACCGCGGCAGGCATCGCTGTCGGCGTTGCGATGGGCGGCACGGTCGGTCGTGTCGCCGGCGCGGCAGCGGCGGGTGGGGGCGGTGTCGCCACCGGAGGGGCCGTGATCGGCACGCCGATCGGCGCGTCGCCGGTCACCACCGCGCGCGATGCGCTGTCGGAGCGCGTGCCCCCGGTGATCGGCCCGATGTCTCCCCCAGCGACCGAGGGAACCGCGGCACTCCGCGACAGCGCTCCTGTCGACCCACCATCCGCGAGGCTGACTGCGCGGGATCGGCCGCGCAGCGCGCCCGCGATGAGTGAGAACACGACGATCAGCACGAGTGCCGCGAGCGCGGCGAACCGATGGCGCGGCACCAGCCGATCGACGATGCTGCGGCGCGGCGCGAACTCCGAGGTGGAGAGCTCGGCCAGCGCCGCGAGGGTTTCTGCCTCGCGCACCTCGCGCGATGATTGGGCCGCCGGTGCTGGCACCGGCGACGCGTCGTTCACGGAATCGTTCGCGGAATCGTTCACGGCAGCGGCGACGACCGGTCGCTCCACGGGCGTCACGATCGCCGCCGCTGCCGGCCGTACGAATTGTACGGTCTCCGACGTCACAGGTTGCACGCTGGTCGCCTGGCGCGGCGGTGCCATTCCGTCGAGCGCCGCGACCAGCGCCGCGGTGCTCTGCCAGCGCGCCGCGGGATCCTTCTCGATCGCGCCGGCGATCACCTCGGCGAGGCGGTCGGGAATCTCGGGCCGCCCCTCACGTACGTCGGGGAGCGGGTGGTGCTTCTGGTGATAGAGCACCGCGTACAGGCTCTCCCCCTCCCACGGCCGGTGCCCGGTGAGCATCTCCCATCCCACGAGACCGAGGCTGTAGACGTCGCCCCGTCCGTCGAGCTCCACGCCGTCGATCTGCTCGGGCGCCATGTACGTCGGTGTGCCGATCGCGACGCCGCTCAGCGTCAGCAGCGTCTCGGTTCCCATCGAGCGCGCCACGCCGAAGTCGCCGAGCAGCGCACGCCCGTTCGAGTCGATGAAGATGTTGTCCGGCTTCACGTCGCGATGAACGATCCCGAGCGCGTGCGCCGCGCCCAACGCGCCCGCCACGTCGCGCAGCACGCGCTCGGCGCGCGCGGGGGGGAGTGATCCGGAATCGTGGATCAGCTGCTTGAGCGTGCGTCCCGCCACGTGCGTCATCACGAGCGCGATCCCCGCATGCCCCAGCTCCAGCACGCGGCGCAGCGCGACGACGTTGGGATGGTCGAGCCGCGCGATGAATCGTGCCTCGCGCGCCAGGCGCTTGAACGCCTCGTCGTCACCGACGTATTGCGGGCGGATGACCTTGATCGCGACCTCGTCTCCGGTGGCGCGGTCGCGGGCGAGGTAGACGATCGCCGTGCCTCCGCGCCCGATCTCGCGCAGCACCTCGTACGTGGGAGCGAGCGCCTCGACGGCGCTGAGCGGATGGTCGGAGCGGACGCGGCCCTCGTCTGCCGCGGTTGACGTCAGTGAGACGGCGTCGCCGGTTTCGGGATCAATGAGCATGGAACCGCAGCACCACCTCGCCCAGCTCGATCCGGTCGCCATCGGTCAGCGCGCGCTCTCCGTCGGCGGTGCCAAGTGACTCGTTGTTGAGGATCAGCGGGTTGGTGGACGACAGGTTCGCGACGGCCCAGGCGCCATTGGCGAAGGCCAGGCGCGCGTGTCTCCGGCTCACCGTGGTCGATTGCAATGCCACGTGCTGGGGCGATGATCCGGGGTCTCGACCGAGGATGAGTTGTGGTCGCTCACCGGGGATGCGGACGAATCGGATCTCCTGATGGCGCGGCTCTCCGGCCAGCACCTCGAGGCGACCCGGGAGCAACTGGAGGGCGTCGTCGTCCGGTCGGCGAAAGCGAACCGTCTCCATGGGCGAGGGCTCGCCCCATAGTCCCGCCGGTCGCTCGAACGACCTGTGGTCGATGATCGCCGCCGCGGCGGGGGCAGGAAGAGGGGCGCGCAGCGGCAGGGGCGGGCGAATGATGGCCCGTCCGTTCGAAGGGATGACGAGAGGTGGGAGCTGCCGAATAGTCTCGCGGTAGCCCACACGCCACTCCCTGATCATCGCATAGGCCATGACGACCCCGACAATGACCCCCACGGTGACGAATACGATCAGCACGACGGCATGGTTGGTAGGCACCTCCAGCAAGAGGCTGGAGCGCAGTGTAGAGTCGGGCAAGAGGCGTTCCCTCCTACCATGAGGAGGGAAACAAGGTCCCAATGCCCTCCCGAGAGCTAGCGGACTCTACTATAAAGCAGGCCTGAC
>JBBQYZ010000254.1:0-5494 GCA_038208205.1 Gemmatimonadales bacterium
CCCAAGGTCACCGTGCCACCGTCGGCGGTGAACTTCACGGCGTTCGAGAGCAGGTTGTACGCGATCTGCTTGAGCTTCCGGGCATCGACCTGAATCGTGCCCGGATCGTCGCAGGGATCCATGGCGAGGCTGATGTGACGCGCGGCAGCCTTTTCCCTGATGATCGACAGGCTGTTGGCGAACAACGACGACACCTGTACGGGTTCGAGGTCCAGGGTCATCTTGCCCGCCTCGACCTTCGACAGATCGAGGATGTCGTTGATCAGCGAGAGCAGGTGGTTGCCGCTGCTGAAGATGTCGGAGATGAAACCGCGCTGCTGGTCGGTCAGCCCGCCGAGCATGCCGTCCTTGAGGACCTCGGAAAAGCCGATGATTGCGTTGAGCGGCGTCCGCAGCTCGTGGGACATGTTGGCGAGAAACTCCGACTTCATTCGGCTCGCGTCTTCCAGCTCGACGTTCTTCTGCTGCAGCGTGTACTCGAACTGCTTCAGCTCCGTCATGTCGCGCGCGGCGGCAAAGACTCCCTGCAGCCGCCGGTCGCGATCGTGGAAGGTCGTCGCGTTGTACGACACCACGGTAAGGGTGCCGTCCCGGGCGCGCGCCGTCAGCTCGTAGTTGGTGACCTTCCCCTCATTGAGCACGCGATTGATGCCCGCTTCGGCACGAGCCGAATCGGTGAAGTAGTTCTTGAACGGCGCGCCGATCAGCTCGTCGCGCGTGCACCCGGTAAGCGCCTCGGTCTGCTTGTTGACGTCGGTGATGATTCCGCGTGGGTCGGTGGTCATCAGGGCGTCGATGTTCGATTCGATCAGCGACCGCGTGTAGAAGTGCTGGTCACGCAGCCGCTGGTCCAGCTTCATGCGCTCCTCTTCCACCTGCTTTCGTGCCGTGTTGTCGGTGCCGATCAGGAGGTAGCCGATGATGGTGTCCTGCGCGTCGCGCAGGGCGGTCACCGACACGACTGCCGGAAACCGGCTCCCGTCCTTGCGAAAGTACGTCAGCTCGTAGATGTCCTCGATGCCGCGCGAGGCCTTGAACACCAGTGCCTCGAAGCCGGGCGTGATCGGGGTACCGAGCTCCAGGCTCAGCGCCCTGGCGCGGGCGATCAACTCGTTCGGATCCGAGATGTCCGCCGGCGTGATCTTGTTCGTCACGTCCGCCGCCTCGTAGCCGAGCATGCGCTCGGCGCCCACATTGAAGATCTGGATGACGCCCTTGGCGTCCGTCGCGATGCTCGAGAAGTTCGCGCTGTTGAAGATTGCGCTCTGCAGCGCGCCGGTCCGCAGCAGCGCCTCGGCATGCCGAACGTCCGGGCTGAGCTCTACTCCGTCGGCGGTCGTCCGATGGTCCGTCTGCATGTTCCCTTGTGGCGAATGATTCCGGTGCTCGTGCCCGTGTCCTGCCGAGACGGGCTCGGTGACTGGACGAACCGGGTCTGCTCGACCTGCAGCTCGGTGATGGGACGAGAACTGCCTGACGAAACGTAAGACCTGGCGCGTGCGCGGTCCGAGCGATGCTCGTGCCCTCGGTGCGATGGGCATCGTTCGATGACGTCGCCAGCGTCGGAAACGTCAATTACGCCGGCGGAACGAGCAGGTGCGTCGCGCGCCGTCTCGCGATGCTGAACGCCGCAGCGAACGCCTGCCACTTTGCTTGCAGCGTCCCCGGCCCCCGGGTAGCTTACCCCGGCTGCACCACCCATCCAACAGACATTCAGGCTTCGGCATGGCGAGCTACCGCTACGCGACGCGTCCGACCAAGGGCGACCCCATCGCGTTCGAGAAGGGCGTCCTCAAGGTCCCGTCCAATCCGATCATCCCCTTCGTGGAGGGGGACGGCACCGGACCCGACATCTGGCGCGCCGCGGTTCGGGTGTTCGATGCGGCGATCGAGAAGGCATACGGCGGCGAGCGTAAGGTCTCGTGGATGAAGGTGTTCGCGGGCGAGGAGTCGCACGCCAAGTACGGCGAGTGGCTCCCCGATGAGACCCTCGAGGCGTTCAAGGAGTTCCGCGTGTCCATCAAGGGGCCGCTGTCCACGCCCGTCGGGGGCGGCATCCGCTCGCTGAACGTTACGCTGCGCCAGGTCCTCGACCTCTACGCGTGCATCCGGCCGGTCCGCTACTTCGAGGGCGTGGGCAGTCCGATGAAGGAGCCAGGAAAGCTGAACGTCGTGATCTTCCGCGAGAATACCGAGGACGTCTACGCGGGGATCGAGTGGCAGGCAGGGTCTGCCGAGGCCGAGGAGCTCGCGCAGTTCATCCGCACCAGGTACAAGCAGGAGATCCGCGCGCAGTCGGCGATCGGCATCAAGCCGATGTCGGCATTCGGCTCCAAGCGTCTCGTCAAGATGGCGATGCAGTACGCGCTCGAGAACGGACGCCGGTCGCTCACGCTGGTGCACAAGGGCAACATCATGAAGTTCACCGAGGGCGCGTTCCGCGACTGGGGCTACGAGGTCGCGGCGGACGATTTCCCTGGGCAGTTCTGCACGGAGTCCGACCTCACGAAGGGTGGAGTCGCCGCCCGCGCCGACTGCCTCGTCGTGAAAGACCGCATCGCCGACGCGATGTTCCAGCAGCTGCTGCTGCGCCCCGACGAATACGACGTGATCGCGACACCCAACCTCAACGGCGACTATATCTCCGACGCGGCGGCCGCCCAGGTGGGTGGGCTCGGACTGGCGCCCGGCGGCAACGTCGGCGACGGCGTGGCGGTCTTCGAGGCGACGCACGGCACAGCGCCGAAGTATGCGAACCTCGACAAGATCAATCCGGGGAGCGTGGTGCTGTCCGGTGTCATGATGTTCGAGTACATGGGCTGGCGAGAGGTGGGCCAGCTCATCGTGCGCGGCCTCGAGACCGCGATCAAGGGCAAGCGAGTGACCTACGATCTCGCGCGTCAGATGCCCGGCGCCACAGAAGTCAGCACGTCGGCCTTCGGCGACGAGATCATCAAGGGGATGGGCCGGTAACGGCACCCCTCACTGCACACCAAACGAACGCCATGATGCTTTCGCTGTCTGCAGGGCGCGCCGAGCTCGGCGCACTCGACACTCCACTCCTCGTGATCGCCCTGCCGGCCGACGCCGAGCTCGACGCGGCCCTCACGCCGCTCGACCGCACGTTGGGTGGTGCGCTCGGACGGACCATCGCGCGGCGCGACTTCCGCGGCGGTCGCGACGAGACGCTGCACCTCGCGGGCGCGGCGACCGGTCCCGCGCGGATCCTCCTCGTCGGCATCGGAACGCCGGCCGAGCGCGCGGGGGCCCTTCGTCGTGCCGGTGCGCTCGCCGCGCGCCAGGGGAGCAAGATGGGCGTCGGGCGTCTGGCGTTCTACGCTGGCCCACTCGTCGCGAACGAGGCGGAGGCGGTCGCCGTGGGGCTCGCCGCTGGCGCGTGGGAGTATACGGATACGAAAACGCCTCCGCCCGCGTCCGAGCGTCGCGCGCCGCTGGAGGCGGCACGGATCCTCGGCGCCGACGCGTCGGCGCTGGAGCGCGGCGTGGCGACCGGAATGGCGATCGCGGAAGGACATAGCCTCGCGCGCACGCTGGGTATGATGCCGGGCAATCTCTGCACGCCCGATTTTCTGGTCTCGACGGCGCAGGAGATCGCCGCCCGGCACTCCCTCGACCTCACGGTGCTCGGCCGCGCCGAGATGGAGACGCTGGAGATGGGAAGTTTCCTCTGCGTGGCGCAGGGAACGCCCCAGGATCCCAAGCTGATTGCCCTCGAGTATCAGGGCGGCGCGAAGGGCGACGCGCCGGTCGTGCTGATCGGCAAGGGCCTGTGCTTCGACTCGGGCGGCATCTCCATCAAGCCGGCACAGGGAATGGAGTGGATGAAGTTCGACATGTGCGGTGCAGCCGGCGTCCTGGGCGCGATGGAAGCGATCGCGCGTCTCGCGCTGCGCGTCAATGTGGTGGGACTTGTGGGCTCGACCACCAACATGCCATCAGCGACGGCGGTGAAACCCGGTGACGTCGTCCGCAGCATGTCGGGCAAGTACATCGAGATCATCAACACTGACGCCGAAGGAAGGCTGGTGCTCGCCGACGTCCTCTCGTACGCCCGCAAGTACAAGCCGGCCGCCGTGATCGATGCGGCCACGCTCACCGGCGCGTGCGTCATCGCGCTCGGTCATACGGCGACAGGGGTGCTCGGCAACGACGCGGCGCTCGTGCGCGAGGTGCTCGCCGCCGGAGTGCGCGCCGGCGAACCCGGGTGGGAGCTTCCGATGTGGGACGACTACAAGGAGCTGATCAAGTCGGACGTGGCCGACATCAAGAACTCCGGGGGCCGTCCTGCCGGCACCATCACCGCCGCACTCTTCCTCAAGGAGTTCGCCGACGAGTTTCCCTGGGTACACCTCGATGTGGCCGGCACGGCGTACACCGAATCCGACCTCGGCACCGTACCACGCGGCCCGACCGGCATTCCCGTCGGCACCTTTGTCGAGCTCGTGCGCGGACGCGCCGGGTGAGCCTGCGCGGCGCGCGTTGGCTCCTGCTCTCCGGCCTCGGCGTGCTCGCCGGGGCCGTTTTGCCCGCACGACTGGGCGCGCAGGTCCCCGTGCGGCGCGACAGTCTTCCCGCAAGGCGCGACACCGTGCCGACGCGCGTCGACACTGCGCGCGCTCGTCAGGTGCGGGCGCCACAGGGCCGCGACACCCTGGTCGTGCCGCTTCCGCCTCGCGCCGACTCCACCGTGAAGAACGACTCGACCAATCTCGGCATCGTACCGCTGCCAGTGGTCGTCAAGCGCGACACGCTCAAGGCACCACTGACCCGCGCCGAAGGGCCCCCGGTGCTGGAGATCGGACCGGCGCGGATCTACGACCGATCGGCGCTGTTCGCCACGGGCGCGCTCACGCTCTCCGACCTGCTCGGCCGGGTTCCCGGGCTCACGGAATATGCGGCCGGCTTCTTCCTCGCGCCCTCCGTCGTCGCGTCCCAAGGCGACCTGCGCCGCATCCGGATCTTTCTGGACGGACTCGAGATCGATCCCCTCGATCAGCGGGCGCAGGGCACCGCTCCGGTCAATGATCTGCCGATCCACGCACTGGAGGAGGTGCGCATCGAGCGTGGCGCGGAGGAGGTCCGCGTCTACGCCCGAAGCTGGCGCGTCGACCGCACCACCGCTTACACGCGTGCCGACGTGATGACCGGCGACCAGAGCTCAAATCTCTATCGCGCCTTCTTCGGACGCCGGTATGCGCATGGCGAGGCCCTGCAGATCGCCGCGGAGCAGTCGAACACACAACCCAATCGCAATCTTCCGTCGTCGGGCGCGCTGCACCTGATGGCTCGACTCGGCATGACGCACGGTCCGTGGAGCGCTGACCTCTTCGGGACGCGAACCGATCGTGATCGCGGTGAGTGGACCGGAAACGGGCGCAGCGCTCAGACCGTCGACACGATTCCCGGTGTGGAGAGCCGAAGGACGCTCGGGTATCTGCGGCTCGGAAACGGCACGCCCGACGGGGGCCGCTGG
>JBBQYZ010000255.1:0-5493 GCA_038208205.1 Gemmatimonadales bacterium
AGACGTCTGGCTGGACGGAGAGCCGCGGCTGCGAGGCTCGATTCTCGCTCCGGCGCAAGATCCGCTTGCGGCGGCGGCGGAGATCCGCCGGGCGGCAGAGGACGACCGCTTCGTCCAGGTGCTGCTCTGCGGAGGCTCCGAACGACCGTACGGCGAGCCCCGCTACCTGCCGATCTTCGAGGCCGCCGACGAGTGCGGCCTGCGCGTCGCGGTGCATACGAGCGGCGAGGGCATGGGGATCGCCGCGTCCGGCAGCGGTGCGGGGCACCACACCTTCTATATCGAGTGGCACACCGTGGGTTCGGTTTCGAGCACGATGGCGCACCTCGTCTCGCTCGTCTGCTCGGGGGTCTTCCAGCGCTTCCCGAACATGCAGGTCGCCCTGCTCGAGGGTGGCGTCGCCTGGATCCCCGGCCTGCTCTGGCGCCTTGACATGAACTGGCGCGGCATGCGCGCCGAGGTGCCCTGGCTCGACGCGCTTCCGAGCGAACTGGTACGCAAGCACATCCGCTTCGGCACCCAGCCGCTCGAGCACACGCCGGGCAACGACAAGCTGCTGTTCGACATGCTCGAGAGCGTCGGCGGCCCCGACATCCTGGTGTTCGCGTCCGACTTCCCGCATTGGGATCTCGACGATCCGGCTGCCGTGATCGCACGCCTGCCGGAGACGTGGCGCCAGCGGGTTCTGCACGACAACGCGCTCGACTTCTACGCTCCGCGGCTGGGTGCGCGCACATGAGCGACTGGCGCGACGTGGGTGCGCTCGGGGAGCTCGATCGAAAGGGCCGGCTGATCGTGAAGGTGGACGGACGCCAGATCGGCATCTTCCGGCATCCCGGGTCATCGCACGAGCTCTGCGCCATCCGCAATCGCTGTCCCCATCAGGGCGTGCAGCTCTGCCTCGGCTCGTTGCGCTTCCGCGAGTGGAGCGACGAGGCCGGCACGTACAGCATCTCCGACCAGGCGGTCATCCGCTGCCCTCAACACGGCTGGGAGTTCGACTTGCGCACGGGATTGAGCCCCGATGACCCGCTGCTGCGCGTGGCCGTCTACGAGGTGCGCGCCGAGAACGGTCGCGTGCTGCTCGGCGCCGTGCGCCGCACGCGGGCGGAGATGACCTGATCGACTACGACCTCGTCATCCGAGGCGGCCTGGTGATCGGCGCCGACCGCGACCAGATCGCGGACGTCGCCGTTCGCGGCGAGCGCATCGCGGCGATCGGCAGCGACCTGCGCGGAGCACGGGAGCTCGACGCCACCGGGCGGTACGTGGTGCCCGGCGCCATCGACGCGCACGTGCATATGCGCACCGAGCGACCGCTCCACGTCTATGACGACACCTTCGAGACGGGCACGACCGCGGCCGCCTTCGGCGGCGTGACCACGATCATCGACCAGGTGCAGGTCGAGCCGGGCCTCTCGCTCAACGACGGGTTGGATCGGCGACTGGAGGAGGCCGCGGGCCACTCGCTCGTCGATTACGCCTTCCACATGAACCCGCGCGAGGCGAACGACGCCTACCTCGCGGAGATCCCGGAGATCGCCGCGCGCGGCATCCCGAGCTTCAAGTTCTTCATGGTCTACGACGGGTTCCGCGTGCCGGACCGATTCATCTTCGCCGCCATGCAGGAGGTGGGCGCGCTCGGCGGCATGGCCCTCGTTCACGCCGAAAACGACGAGATCATCGAGGAGCTGCTGCGACAGAACGCGCGCGCCGGCAGGACGGCCCGTCGGCACAGCGCCTCCGCCCGCCCGCCCGCGATGGAGGGCGAGGCGGTCTACCGCTCCCTCGCCATGGCCGAGGTTGCCGGCGTCGACGCGCTGATCTTCCATCTCACGGCCGCCGAGGCGGTGCGCGAGCTGCGGAATGCCCGTGCCCGCGGCCAGATCGCGTACGGCGAGGCGTGCTTGACGTACCTGCTGCTCGATCCATCCGCCCTCGACGATCCCGTGGGCGGCACCGCGCTCGACTTCAGCCCTCCGCTGCGACCCGTCGAGCATCGCGATGCCCTGTGGGCCGGCCTGGCCGACGGTACGATCGACATCGTCTCGACCGATCACGGTCCGCGCAGACGGGTGCGCGGCGCCGACGGCTCGCTGTCCACTCCACCCGGGACGGCAGGCATCGAGGTGCGCCTGGCCCTCATGCACACTCACGGAGTGCTCGAGGGGCGCCTCACGCCGCAGCAGTGGATCGACCGCTGTTGCACGCGACCGGCGGAGCTGTTCGGGCTCGAGCGCAAGGGCCGCCTCGCACCGGGCTACGACGCCGACATCGTGATCTTCGACCCCGGGCGCGATGTCCCGCTCGCAGCGGACACGCTGCACTCCAACATCGACTACTCGACCTACGACGGCTTCACAGCCCGCGGCTTCCCGAGCACGACGATCAGCCGCGGGCGCCTGCTCGTGCACGACGGAGAGCTGGTGACGCAGCCGGGCGACGGGCACGGGCGCTTCCTCGAGCGCGGTGCCGGCCGTCCGGCGTCCTTCCCGAGCCGGCCGCTCGCCACCTGGAGCTAGTCATCCGTCTGCTCGTCACCGGTGGCTGCGGTCTCGTCGGCTCGAACATCGTACGGACGTTCCTGCGCGGGGACGACGATCGCAGCGCGGTGGTCGTGGACATCTCGGGGCCCGACCGGGCGGCCCGTGAGTGGTTCGACGACGTCGCGCCTCGGATCGAGTTCGCCCAGGCGGACCTGCGCGATCGGGATGCGCTCTCCCGCGTCTCGTCGCCCGAGACGATCACGCACGTCGTGCATGCGGCGATGATCGCCCATGTTCCCGAGTGGGAGCTCTCGGACCCTCGGCGGTACCTCGACGTCAACATCGGCGGCACCGTCAACGCGCTGGAATGGGTGCGGGCGCTCCCGGCGCTCGTGCGCGTGGTCTACGTCAGCACGGGTGGCGTCTATGGCGATCCGACCGCCGCCACCCCGACCGGCCCGCAGCTCGAGGATGGGCCGTTCAATCCGCCGGAGCTGTACCCCATCTCCAAGCTGGCCAGCGAGGCCATTGCGCGCCGCTACGCCGAGCTCTTCGGCCTCGACCTTCGGATCACGCGGCTGAGCGGTGTCTTCGGGCCGATGGAGCGGCGCACCGTCGGTCGCACGATCATGTCTGCCGGGCACGCCATCGCCTCGGCCGTCAGCGCGGACCGCCCGCTGCGGGTTTCGAGGCGCAGTCTCGCTGCCGGCGGGGACTTCCTCAGCGCGGAGGACATCGCGGACGGCGTGGTGCGTCTGCTCGAGATGCCTGCCGCCGCCCTTCATCACGACACGTACAACCTCGCGTTCGGCACGTTTACCGACCTCCGCGACCTGCTCGAAGCCGCACGCTCCGCAGCGCCGGGGCTTACCATCGAGATCGTCGAGCCGGAATCCGCGGACATCGACATGAACCCCGGCGATCGTCTGGCGCGCTGGAACGCCTACGCCATCGCCCGCGCGCGGTGCGATCTCGGCTGGGCCCCGCGCCCGTTGGCGGAGCAGCTGGCGAGCTATCTGCACTGGGTGGATCGCCACCGCGACCGGCTGTGACGAACCGCGAAATGTCGCACGAGGTGAAAGGATTCACACACGAAGTACGGTATCCCGTAGACTCGGCAGTCCTCCGGGTTCCTCAACCTGGCAACTTCGCGCTCTCACGGGACGTCTCAGTGGTACCACGTCGGTGACAAGCCATGCAGGTGGCACGCGGCCGGCGGGATCGAGCCGGCGATCTCGATCACGTGCAGCCGGCGCGCCCCTGCTGACTCAACTGTCCTCTACTGATCGGAGCTCTGCATGCGCTACCCGAAAGAGCACGTCGAGGAGTACCGGCGCTCCGCCGGTGACCTCGAGAATCACCTGATCGACGAGTTCAACGACGGCCGCGTCGACCGGCGCGAGTTCATGGTGCGCGGCAGCGTGCTCGGGATGGGCGCGATGCTGACGACCCTGATCGCGTTCGGTCCCGAGGCCGCCTTTGCTCGCTCGGCTGCTCCGGCGCGGCGTCGCGCCGGTGGCACGATCCGCATCGGCGGCGCGCCCGCGGACGGCTCGCTGGAGCCGCCGCTCCTGCAATCGCTGGGCGCGCTCGCCGTCTCGCACATGGCCGGCGAGCAGCTCGTCTTCACGGACGTGCACGCGAAGGTCAAGCCGCAGCTCGCTCAGAGCTGGGCGCCGTCGGACGGAGCCAAGACGTGGACGTTCAAGCTGCGCACCGACGTCAAGTTCCACGACGGTACGCCGATGACCGCTGACGACGTCGTGGCGTCGTTCGAGCGCCTCACGGGCCCGAACTCCCAGGCGCTCTCCTCGCTCGGCGGAGTGCTCTCCCCGGGCGGCACGACGAAGGTCGACGCGTCGACCGTGAAGTTCAGCCTGGACGCGCCCAACGGGTTCTTCCCGTATCTCATGGGCCAGATGACCTACCAGTGCATCATCCTGCCCAAGTCCTACCAGATGCCCGCCGACCTCACCAAGCCGGGTGAGTGGACCTCGAAGATGAACGGCACCGGCCCGTTCCGACTCAAGGAGAACCGCGGCCAGGCAGGGCTGTCCTTCGTCGCGAACGACACCTACTGGGGCGGCAAGCCGGCCATCGACGCAGCCGAGTTCTCGACGTTCGACGACAACGCACGGGTCGCCGCCCTGCGCGGCGGTCAGATCGACATCGCGGTACAGATCGGCTACGACGGGGCGCGCCAGCTCCAGAGCGCTCAGGTCCTCCCGATCCCGACGTCCAATCACCGCTACCTCAACATGAACGTCAAGAAGGCCCCGTTCAAGGACGTTCGCGTGCGCGAGGCGATCGCGCTCGCGCTCAACCGGCCGGGGCTCGCCTCGGGCCTGTGGGGCAAGTTCGCCCAGGTCGGAAACGACAGCCCGCTCTGGTCCGGGTATCCGTTCACGGACAAGTCCGTGCCGCAGCGCAAGCAGGATCTGGCCAAGGCGAAGGCGCTGCTCAAGGCGGCCGGCGCGACCAACCTCAAGCTGACGCTGACGTGCTACCGCGCGTTCGAGATGCCGGCCTACGCCCAGCGCGTGGCGTCCGATCTGAAGAAGGTCGGCATCACCTGCAACATCAAGACGTACACCTCGACGCAGTACTTCGACGGCGTCTCCTTCGGCGCCAAGGGCAAGATCGCGCCGTGGCTCGCGACCGACTTCGGCATCGTCGACTACGGCAGCCGGCCCGTGCCGCTGACGTACCTGAACGCCGCCCTCAAGTCGGGTGGGGTGTGGAACGCCGCCCGTTACGCCAACAAGGCGTTCGACAAGACGATCGCGAACTTCACGGCGTCGGTCGATCTCGCGGCGCAGAAGAAATACGCCAGGGCGATGCAGATCCAGCTGCTCAAGGACACGCCCGTGATCTACGCGTATTTCTACAACTTCATGGCGGGAGCGAGCACGAAGGTGCACGGCTACGTGCCCGATGGCGGCGGTGTCGTCAACCTCCGCGGCGTCTCGCTCGGTTAGTCCCACGTGTGCGGTCGCGCCCCCGACCG
>JBBQYZ010000256.1:0-5483 GCA_038208205.1 Gemmatimonadales bacterium
GTCGCAACCTCGAGCCGGTTCGAGTTCGCGTTCCGTCGGCGCTCGAGACGTCGCCACCACTGTTCCTCCGCACCGCCCACATCCGGCGTTGCCACGAGCTGGTCGCCCTGCTGGGAGAAGCGCAACGGCGCATGGTACACCCGTAGCTTGCCCCCGATCGTCGCCCCCTCGCTCCCCTCCACCTCGCCGCCGACCACGAGCAGGTCGCCGTCGATGCGTGCCCCCGGTCGGAGCAGGACGTCGGCGTTGATTGCCACGACGTGCCCGGTCACGTGGCCAGCGAGGGTGAGCGGACCGTTCAGTACGGCCACGTCGCCCGCAACCTCGCGAGTCGCCGGAATCTCCAACGCGTCGGTCGCGCGCAGGGCGGTCGTCGCATTGAACCGTGCCACCACCTCGCGCACGACGTCTCTCGGCAGCCCGGTCGCCGGCGGCGTGCTGTCCCGCTGTGCCTGCGCGGCGATCGGAACGGTCGCAAGCGCGAGCGCGAGCAGGGAACGCGCGCAGGTCATCCTGAGGCGGCTCGAGGCATCGAGGCGCTCACGTTGGATGCTGCGATTCGATGAGGCTGGCGCCCGCTCGTTCGCGTCCGGCCGGGCGCCTCGGCAATCCGAGATCCGCCTCACTCGTCGCCGATCGGAATGCCCAGCCGCCGCATGCGCCGGTACAGGTTCGCGCGGTCGGTCTTGAGCCGCCGCGATGCCTCCGCCACGTTGCCCGCCGCCGCGCTGAGCGCGCGCACGATCAGGCTGCGCTCGTGCCCATCGAGGGTATCGGTGAGCGATTGTTCGAGCAGGGTGGGATCGGGCAGGGGCTCCTCGGCCCGTCGTATTCCGCCATCCATCGGCAGCACGGCGCGTATGTCGCGCTCCGTCACCTCCACGCCCGGGTGCAGGATCGCGAGGCGCTCGACGATGTTCGCCAGCTCGCGAACGTTGCCGGGCCAACGATAGCGCACGAGCGACGTCAGCGCGTCCGGCGTCCACTGTGGCGGCCGGCGGCCGGTCCGGGCCCGGTGCAGCACCGAGAAGTGTTCCGCGAGCGCAGGGATGTCGTCGGGACGCTCGCGCAGCGGCGGGATCGCGATCGGGATCACGTTGAGCCGGAACAGCAGGTCCTCGCGAAAGCTGCCCTCGGCCACGGCGCGCGTCAGGTCGCGATTCGTCGCGCTGACGATGCGGACGTCCACCCGGATCGACTTCCCGCCGCCCACCCGCTCGATCTCGCGGGCCTCGATCGCCCGCAGCAGCTTCGCCTGCGCCTCTGCCCCCAGGTCGCCGACCTCGTCGAGGAACAGCGTCCCCGTGTGCGCCAGCTCGAACCGTCCGATTCGCCGGTCCGTCGCGCCGGTGAACGCCCCTTTCTCGTGGCCGAACATCTCACTCTCCACGAGATCGCGCGGGATCGCGGCGCAGTTGACCCGGATGAACGGCCGCTCCTTCCGGGGGCTGCCGAAATGAACGGCCGACGCGACGAGCTCCTTGCCCGTGCCCGACTCGCCGGTCACGAGCACGCGAGCGTCGGTCGGCGCGACGCGCGCGATCATCTCGCGTACGCGGTCCATTCCGGGGCTCCGGCCGATCATCTCCCCGGCGAGCCCGAGGTCCTCGCGCAGCGTCCTCGCCTCGCGCCGCACCCGACGCAGCTCGAGCGCGGACGCCAGCGCCAGCAGCACTCCCTCGGGGGAGAGCGGCTTCTCGAGGAAGTTGAACGCGCCCAGCTTCGTCGCCTTCACCGCGTCCGACAACCCGGCCTTGCCGCTCATCATGATCACCGGCACGTCGGGCACCGCTTCGCGGAGGCGTGCGAGCGTCGCCAACCCGTCCAGCTCTCCGGGAATCATCAGGTCGAGCAGCACCACGTCGGGACAGCTCTCGCCGACGCGCGCGATGCCCGCGGCGCCCTCCGCGGCGTCGCGCACCTCGTAGCCCTCGCTCGCCAGGAGCGCACCGACCATGCGGCGGATGTTCGGCTCGTCGTCGACGATCAGGACGCTCGACATCTGACCGCGCTACCGTGAGTCGGGCAATCGCGTCGCGGCGCCGGCCGGCGCCCCGAGAGGCGCACCCGGCGCGGGCACACGCTCGGCGAGCAACTTCGTCGTGAACCGCTGTCCCTCCGAGATCCGCTCGACCTCGATGGCGATCGAGTCGATCGCCTGCTCCATGCGCTCCAGACGTGACGTCACGTCCACCGGAATCGCCGGGGTGTTCGGACGCCCCTCGATCCGGCGCGCATACGCGCGCGCGATCGGGTATCCGATCGCCACGACCGGAATCATCACGAACATCGTGATCGGGACCAGCACTCCGTCAATCGACATTGGCTGTCATCTCCTCGGTCACCGCCGGCCCGGCCGGCAGAAATAGGCTGATCGTCGTCCCCGAGCCAGGCGTGCTCTCCACCGCGACGCTTCCGTCATGCGCCACCAGCGTCTGCCGCACGATGGCGAGTCCCAACCCGGTACCCCCGGCCTTGTGCGTCACGTACGGCTCCCAGATCCGACCGATCCGCGCCGCGGAGATTCCTGTCCCCGTGTCGTGCACCGCGACCTCCACCATGGCCCGTCCCCCCTGCAACGCGCGACGAATCCGCACCTCGAGCGGCGCGCCCGGTACGCTCGCCTCCACCGCATTGAGGAGCACGTTCGTCAGCGCCCGGCCCAGCGCGTCCACGTGTCCGAGCACCATCGGGACGTCGTCATCCACGTGCACCGAGAGCGGCGTCTCCGCCGGCACCGCTGTGCGCGTCGTGGTGCGTACCAGCTCGGCGAGGTCCACGGGCGCGTGCGGTCCCTCGGGAAGCCGGCCGAACTGCGCGAAGCTCCGCGCCATCTCCTCGAGCCGCTTCGATTCGGCCTCCAGCACGTTGATCGTATCCGTCAGCTCGGGCGGCGCCTCTCGATGCAGGCGCGCGATCGCGAACCGGATCGGCGTGAGCGGATTCTTGAGCTCGTGCGCCACCTGCCGCGCCGACTCGCGCAGCGCCATCGCACGTTCGGTTTCCAGGGCGCGCTGCCTGCCGAGCCGAAGCTCCTGCGCCATCTCGCGCATGCCATTGCGCAGGACCACGAACTCCGGCGCGCCCTTCCTGGGCGGGCCGTCAGGAATCGGGTCGCCGCGCCCGATCAGTTCAGTCCAGCCAACGAGCTCGCTCAGCGGTCGACTCAGGTTGCGGCTCAGATGTCCCGCCACGCGCGACGCCACGAGCCCCATCGCCAGCACGGCGGCGAGGGCGACGAGCGCGGCGACGAGTGGCAGGCGCCGCGTCATCAGGAACTCCATCTGACGTCCGCGCAGCAGCCCTTCGTCGAGCGCCCGCTGGTGCTCGTCCAGCATCGCACGCTGTGACGCCGCGAGGTGGGCACCGCGGGCTGCGCCGAGCGCCCGGGCACCGGTACCCGCGATTCGCTCCATCGCCGGCGTCGATCCCAGCAGCGGAAGGGCGCCGACGACAGTCAGTTCCCAGGCCGCCGTCAGCACGATCGTGGGAATGAGCGCAAAGCCGAGGAGAAAGAGAAAGAGACGTGCGCGAAAACCGACCTGCTTCACGTGGGCTCCGTACGGCGCGCTATGGGGGAGGTTTCCGCGGTAACATACAGGCCGCCGTCGGGCGCAACCACCCTCGTCACCCATCGCACGGAGCGCTGCAGCATGCGCACAGCCACGAGCTACCGCACCTTCGTCACCGCGCGGCGCCAGGAGATCATCGACATCACCGACGACGTCGAGTCCTGCCGCGCTGCGGCACGCATCGACGAAGGAATGGTGCTCGTCTCGGCGATGCACATCTCCGCTTCGGTGTTCGTGAACGACCACGAGCCAGGCCTCTGGGCCGACATCCTCGACTGGCTCGAAGACCGCGTGGCACCGTGGGATCCGGCAGCCTACCGGCACAACGCCGGCACCGGGGAAGACAACGCCGCGGCGCACCTCCGCTCCATCACGGTGGGCCATCAGGTCATCGTCCCGGTCACTGCGGGCGCGCTCGACCTCGGCCCCTGGCAGCGCGTCTTCTACGGCGAATGGGACGGACAGCGTCCGAAGCGGGTGGTGTTCAAGGCGATGGGAGAATAGGGAGACACGCCGCCATCTTCCACAACTGCTTGCCCCCCAATAGATTCCCCTCCGGCCACTCAGGGAGGCGCGAGCGATTCTGCCCGCGGCGCCAGGGGTGACCGGTCAATGACGGTGTCGGCGTGATCGGTGCCGCCCTCGATAGCTGCGCAGCTTGCGCAGCGGGGCGAGCCGGTCGACGTACGCACCGCGCAACGCCTCGACAGCGGCCCACGCGCTCGCCGACCGATCCGGTCGGGCATGCGCCGCGAACGAGAGCTGGGGCGCCGAACCATGCGCCCACTCACACGCCATGCGTCATGCGACGCAAGAGACAGCATGAATTTACGCACTTCACGGAACGGCCCGACGCGCTCCAGCGCCGCGCTCATCTCCCGTGGGCCCCAGGCGCACAGCGCCACGCACGCCGCCTCGGCGATGCACGCCCCGAACGCCGCCCTCCTCATCGACTTCGACAACGTCACGATGGGGATCCGCTCCGATTTGGGCAACGAGCTCCGTACCCTGCTCGGGTCAGACATCATCAAGGGAAAGGTCGCTGTCCAGCGCGCTTACGCCGACTGGCGCCGGTACCCGCAATACATCGTGCCCTTGGCCGAATCGTCGATCGACATGATCTTCGCTCCGGCCTACGGATCGTCCAAGAAGAACGCGACCGATATCCGTCTGGCGGTGGATGCCATCGAGCTGCTCTTCACGCGCCCCGAGATCGGCACCTACATCCTGCTCTCGGGCGACAGTGACTTCGCGAGCCTGGTCAACAAGCTGAAGGAGTACGGCAAATACGTCATCGGCGTGGGCATTCGTGAATCGTCGAGCGACCTGCTCGTCATGAACTGCGACGAGTACTACAGCTACAACGCGCTCGCTGGCCTCGTGAAGAACAACGAGGACGAGCCGGCCAAGAAGTGGGACCCCTGGGAGCTCGTCACCGAAGCGGTCGGCCGCATGAAGCGCAATGGCGACGTCATGCGATCCGACCGCCTCAAGCAGGTGATGGTCGAGATCGACAGCTCGTTCGACGAGAAGGATCTGGGCATGGCCAAGTTCTCCCGCTTCGTGCAGGACGCGGTGCAGCGCGGCCTCCTTTCCGCGACGAAGCTCGAGAACGGTCAGCTCGAGATCGGCCTGCCGAGTGCTGCCGCGACGCCGGCTGCCGGTGATGGCGCCGCCGTGGACGCCAGCGCGGCGGCCGAAGCGAAGCGCGAAAGTGGCCGGGGCCGCCGCGGCCGCCGAGGTCGCGGCCGCGATCGTGACGATCGCCCGCGCGCTGGCGGTGTGGCCGGCGATGCCCTCGGCGATGCCCTCGGCGATGCAGGTGGCGACGCGGTCGGCGACACGACGGACGACGGTTCGCCCGATCTGGGCGAGGACGCCGAGACCGCCGCACCCTCCGATGCGCAAGTT
>JBBQYZ010000257.1:0-5479 GCA_038208205.1 Gemmatimonadales bacterium
TCCGGCAATCTCCGAGATTGGTGGTCGGCCCAGGACGCCGCGGCGTACAAGGTCCGCACCCAACTCGTGTCGGACCAGTTCGACGCCTACACGGTGGTGGATTCCGCCACCCACGTGAACGGAAAGCTCACCCTCGGCGAGAACATCGCCGACCTCGGTGGGCTGACGATCGCCTACGCGGCCTTCCAGAAGTCGTTGGCTGGCAAACCGCGGCCACCGAAGGTCGACGGCTTCACGCCCGAGCAGCGGTTCTTCCTCTCGTGGGCACAGGTGTGGCGGCAGAGCGTGCGGCCGGAGCAGGCGCGACTCCTGGTCAACACCGATCCCCACTCGCCGGGCATGTGGCGGGTCAATGGGCCGCTCTCGAACATGCCGGAGTTTGCCCGCGCGTTCAGCTGTCGGCCGGCGGATCCGATGATGCGTGGCGACGCCGTTCGCGCGCAGATCTGGTAGCGTCCCGGCGCCGGACCTGCCTCGCGGACTGTGATCCACGGCTCTGCGACGGCAGCTTTGTGAGAGTATCCTGCCCTGATTCTTGATCGTCTAGAAAGGGAGTGGAACGGGCCCCTCGACTGCCCTATTCGTTGGCCGTTCCTTCCCTCAATCCGCCGGTGCCGATGCTGCTCGCGCTTCTTCTGAGTGCAAATCTGATCGGTCCGGGAACTCCCCGGGCGAAGACCCCGCCGGCCCCCGCGGCCACGCCGGTCGCGACGCGCGCGCGCGGCGGCGGTCCGATGGCGCTGGCCGACAGTGTCGTCATCGAGAAGAAGGCGCATCGGATGACGCAGTTCCATCTGGGCCGAGCCATCCGCAGCTATCGGATCGCCCTTGGGGCGCAGCCCGTCGGCGACAAGCTCGGGGCAGGCGACCAGCGAACGCCGGAAGGCCTGTTCTCGATCGACGGCCGGAATCCGTACAGCCAGTACCATCTCTCGCTCAGCATCTCCTATCCTGATGACGCGCACCGCGTTCGCGCCGAGGCGGCAGGAGTCTCGCCGGGCGGCAACATCATGATCCACGGACTGCCGAACGGGCGAGGCAAGACCGGTGCATACCACCGTACCGCAGACTGGACGAACGGGTGTGTCGCGCTGACCGATGAGGAGATCGAGGAGATCTGGAACGTCGTGCCGATCGGCACTCCCGTGCAGATCAAGCCCTGACGCGGATGCAGTAGGTGCTCCTGCGCCTGCTGGATCCGATCGGCGTCGCCGTCTTCGCGGTGAGCGGTGCCATCGCCGCCGGTCGCCGAAGGCTCGATCTGCTGGGCGTGGTCGTCCTCGCGACAGTGACGGCGAGCGGGGGCGGAACCATCCGCGACGTGCTGCTCGACCGGCACCGTCGGTGGCATGGAGCGTGACGTGCTGAGCGCCGAGGTCCCGCTGATCCTGCGTCGTGGTAATCTTTACGCCAGCGCCGCGATCGCCGGCACGACCACGTATTTTCTCCTGGAGCGTGCGGGCATGCTTCGTGGTCTCGCCTCATTGATCGGCATGCTGGTCGGCGCGGGACTGCGCTTCGCGGCGATCTGGCGGGGACTACAGCTCCCGGTGTTCGAGCTAGGCGACGACGACCAGACGCGCCGGGGAGGCGGATGACTTCCGTCGCCCCCGCGATCGACGTCGAGGAGCGCGTCCCCCCGTGTGTGGTGATCACCTACTGTCCACGCTGTCGCTGGTTGCTGCGCGCCGCCTGGATGGCGCAGGAGTTACTAGTGACCTTTGAGCGAGAGCTGGGAGAGGTGGCACTACGGCCCGGATCCGACGGCGTCTACGAGGTGAGTCTCGATGGAGAGACGATCTGGTCCCGCGCCGAGGAAGGCCGCTTCCCCGAGCCGAAGGAGCTCAAGCAGCGCATCAGGGACCGAGTCGCCCCCGGCCGGAGTCTCGGGCACTCGGACCGGTCGGCCGACGGCTGAACGCCGCTCGATGCTGGCGCACATCGCCCCAATCCTATTCGTCCCATGGATATCGCGACCGCCTTTCTCGACCGCTCCCGCCACTACCTCGGCGTGGAATACCCCATCAAGATTCGCCGCTGTCTCGACGTCCTCTCCGCGGATCAGCTGTGGGACCGACCCGACTCCCGCTCGAACAGCATCGGCAATCTGCTGCTCCATCTCTCCGGCAACGTGCGACAGTGGATCGTGAGCAGCGTCGGAGGCGCGCCCGACGAGCGTTACCGGAGCGGCGAGTTCGAGGCTCGGGAGGGCGCCGGCGTCGACGAGCTGTTCGGGCGATTGCGCGCCACGCTCGACGCAGCCGACGCGGTGATCGCCGGGCTTGATGCGACGACGCTGATGCACCGCCGAACGATCCAGGACCGTGACGTGTCCGTGCTCGACGCCGTGTATCACGTCGTCGAGCACTTCGCCCTGCACACGGGACAGATCATTCTGCTGACGAAGGCGCGCGTGCCCGGACGCATCCAGTTCTACGAGGACGCGGGTGGACTTGCCATTCCCCGCTGGCGTGAGACCCCGCGGTAATCACGCGGCTCGGTGGCGCTGCGAGGTGAACGACGCCCGGCCAAGCGGCCGGGCGTCGTTCCAGTTCCATCAAGCTCCGGTGCGAGCTCGCTAGAAGATGTAGACCTTCGTGCCGACTGGGATGTTCTCGTACAACCACTCGATGTCCCCGTCGCGCAGTCGCACGCAGCCGTGCGTCACCGCCGAGCCGATCGAGTTCGCGTACGGCGTGCCGTGGAGCTGGTAGCCGTCGCCGAGTGCGAGGCGGAAGTGTCCGAGCTCACCCTGAATGCTGCGATGCTTCGTGCCGGCGGGCGGGATGAAGATCGTGTTGTCGAACACGATGTGCTCGTCGAGCACGAGGGGAACGAACTCTCGCGTGCCCGGTGCGATGATGCCGACTTCGTCGCTCTTGGTCGTGAGCTTGGTTCCGTCTTGGAGACGCACCACCTGTCCGCGCTGCAACGATCGCAGCTTGAGGCCATGCTCGAGGGCCACCTCGGCGAAGTGCCACTCCGGCGGTGTCCAGACGGGCTCTTTGTCCTTCGAGAGCACGCGGCGCACACCGCGCGGCGTCTCGAACCGCCAGGAGCGACCGCCGTACTTGAGTGTGGCATTCATCGCCGTGGCGACGGGCGCCGTCATCAGCGTGTCGTCCTTGTCGATGACGTTGAGCTGATGCGCAAAGATGTCGACGACGATGCGAAAGCCATTGGCGCGGTCCGCCGCGGAGCGGGCGGACACGAAGGCGAGGCTGTCGCGCCTGGAGCTGAACGAGCGACGCATCGGCGCCGTGCTCCCGCGCTCCGGGGCCGAGTTCTCGGCGTCGGTGGCCTCGACCGATGTGGTCAGGCTGTCGTCACTGCGCCGGCTGATCTTGCGCAGCAGCGAGACGAGCCAGTTGCGCCCACCCTGGCCGAGGGAATCCTCAATGGCGAGGGTGGTGATCGTGTCGCGCACGGGCTCGATGCTCTGGGCCGGTGCAGCGGTGCTCTGGCCCGGTGCTGCGGTCGCGGCGGTCACGAGGACCACCGAGCTCGACAGGAGATGCGAAAGTTTAAGGCGCATAGTCTGGAAACTACACTGCGGAGGGTGTGATGTTCACACACCCTCCGCAGCAAATGTTCCAACCGACCGTATGACTAGTACAGCTTGATGCCGGCGTACACGGGGAACATGTGCGCCCTGCCGTTCTCGATCCGAGAAGTGGACGACTTGGTGTAGATCGTCATGTAGCGACCCTCGGCATACAGGTGCAAGCCACCGAGGCTGAAGTCCACGCCCGGCCCAACGTCCCAGTAGCCGTGGCCGCCTTCGACGTCGATCTGCTGATTCGGGTTTCCACCCGTGTTCACGAGCTGCTGCGGACGGGTGATGTCGCCGAAGTGCGCCCAGCCGCCACCGCCGAGCACGTAGAGCACCGGGTTCAGCTTGCTCGAGCGATCGAGCGGCAGGCGAAGCAGCACGTCGCCACCGACCGTCCAGACGTTCGGGCTCTCGCAAGTACGGCAATCCGTCTCGCGGGAATGAACGCGGCCAAACGTACCATCGGCACGAATGCCGAGCGGGCTGTTCATCGGGAAATAACCGATCTGGCCCTGCGCCGCATAACTATCCTTGAACACCAACCGGATGTTGTTCATGGGAATGTTCGCGCCAGCACCGAGCCCGAGAAAGAAGCCGGGCAGCCGCTGGAGCGGCGGGTACACCATACGGGTGACCGTGTCGTACCGCATCACCGTCGTGCTGACGGTGTCCGTGCGGCGCACCGTGACGGTGTCGACGCGCGTGACCATGACCGTGTCGGTCTTCGCGGGCATGACCGGCACGTCCTTGCGCACCGGGATGCGCCTCGTCGAGCGAGCGCGAGTCCGCTGGGCACCAGCCGTTACTGATCCGCCGAGTGTGATGGCGGCTGCGAGGCCGAGTGCATACAACGCTGAGTTCCGAGTCTTCATCCTTGTCCTCCGTCGCCGTCGCCCTGTGATCTTGAGTTCCCCGCGGGCGAGGTTGCGGGTGCGACGAGAGTCGTCGCATTACCGGGCTCGGGGACTGGCACACCCCGTGCCGCGGAAGCAGAATATAGCGAGAATAGCCCTGGATACTACCGACACCGACAAATAGGTGTCCATGCTGCTTGTACGACTGCATTCCGGCGCTGCTGCAAGAGGATCGCCACCGGTACGATTTACTACCGACTTTGCTCGGCCTGACCCGCATGTTCGTCGAACGCGTGTGCGCCTGCTCACCGTCATGCATCCCCAACGGAACCCCGGCACCGGCGGATTCGTCACGCACGCGTGAAACGCATGAGGAGTGCTTCGTCCGTACCACGATGTAACGACCGTGGTCGTCCCCTGCGGCGGCGCAGAGCGATGGCGGAGCACTAATAGTCGCCCATCAGGGCAGTTTGCGCGACCCCTCGGCACAGCATGTTGAGGTTCGCCCGCATCCACCGCCATCAGCTCAGCAGCCAAGATCAGGTGGCGCGCGCACTGCCTCGTGCACGCTGCCGCGCACCGGGGAGTTGACAGGCGACAGCGACATCGGCATGATCGCTCGCCGGCGCCCGCTTGAAGTCTCCCGCGCGTCCGACCGTCGCGATGCCGCGACGACCCGCTTCACGCGCGCAAACAGGCGCCGCTAGGTTGGCCTCGAGCGCACTCCCCGCCCGCGTCGTCCCCGGTTCACCAGTCTCCATCTCCCACTGCACCATCGGAGGAGGCATGCGTCAGTTGCTCCGCAGGTCCTTGCTGCCAATCCTGTTGCTCGCCGTACCCGTGACGGCACGCGCGCAGGAAGCCACAACGGTCAGTGGCCGCGTCACCGGCGAAGGGGGCAACCCCATCTCGGCCGCGACCGTCACGATCCCGGAGATCGGTCTCGGGACTCTCACCCGCGACGACGGGCGCTACACCCTCGCTGTGCCCGGCGCTCGCGTGACGCGCCAGGCCGTGGTGCTCACGGCGCGACGCGTCGGCTTCAAGCCGCGCAGCGTGCGCGTCACGCTCA
>JBBQYZ010000258.1:0-5479 GCA_038208205.1 Gemmatimonadales bacterium
GACGCCGCCGAGCGCTACTACGCCTCGTGGGAGCACGGCCCGACGCCGATCCACGTCCAGTTCGCGCGCGCGCTCAACCAGCTGATGTCGCTGTCCTGCTACGAGCAGCCCGCGATGATGGAGGCCGTCGGCTATCGCCCGGCCGGCTGGATCGAGGAGGTCACGCGCAAGCGCCTCACCGTCCACGCCGCCGACGTGCGCAAGCAAGACGCGCAGATCCTCGCGGCCGATCCACTGCGCCCCGGCGTCAACGTGCGCCGCAAGCGGGAGCGCGTGTAATGGTCGCCGCACGCCAGGCCCTCCACGAGGGCACGCGACCGTCGGGCGTCTACACGCGCCACGACATCAAAGGAGATACCGTCCTCGACTGCGACGTCGTCGTTGTCGGCTCGGGCGCGGGTGGCGCGCCGATCGCAGCCGAGCTCGCGGAAGCGGGCTTCGACGTCGTCGTGGTCGAGGAAGGTAGTTACTACGGCACGCGCGACTTCACCGCGGACACCACCGCGATGGTCCGCCAGCTCTATCGCGATGGCGGCGCCACGATGGCGCTCGGCAACCCGCCCGTGATGTTCCAGGAGGGCAAGGCCGTCGGTGGCTCGACCGTGATCAACGGCGGCATGTCGTGGCGCACGCCCGAGGACATCCTCGCGCGCTGGCGCACCGAGGCCGGCCTCGACGTCACCACGAAGTCACTCGAGCCGTACTACGAGCGCGTCGAGAAGCGCATCCACGTCGCGCCGATGGACGAGGACGCGATCGGCCGCGACAACTGGCTGCTCAAGAAGGGCGCCGACGCCAAGGGCTGGAAGATCGTCGGCAACCTGCGCAACCAGGCCCACTGCGTGGGCTCGAACCGCTGCGCGTTCGGCTGCCCGACCGGCGCCAAGCAATCCTCGCTCGTCAGCTACATCCCGCGCGCCCTCCACTTCGGCGCGCGCGTCTACGCCGACGTCCGCGTCGATCGGATCACGATGCACGGCAAGCGCGCGACCGGCGTCGTCGGTCACGTCGCCAACGCCGATGGCAGCCGCGGTCCCAACGTCGGCGTGCGCGCCAAGCTCGTGGTCTCCGCATGCGGCGCGATCCACACGCCTGCCCTGCTCGCGCGCACCGGCCTGCGCTCGCGCTCCGGTCAGCTCGGCGCCAACCTCTCGCTCCACCCCAACGTCAAGGTCGTCGCCCTGTTCGACGAGGACGTCACCTCGTGGAAGGGCGCGCACCAGGCGTTCCAGGTCCGCGAGTTCGCCGAGCAAGGCCTCGGCTGCTTCGCCGCCGTCAACATGCCGCCGTCGATCCTCGCGATGTCGTTCCCGCACCGCGGCGCGCAGCTCGGCCAGCTGATGCACCGCTACAACAACATGGTGCTCGCCGGCCTGCTCTGCGAGGACACCACCACCGGCCACGTCCGCACGATCAATGGCCGGCCGCAGGCGTTCTACCAGCTCGCCGAGGCCGACGCCGCGAACATCCAGCGCGGCCTGGTGCTGCTCTCCGAGCTGCTGTTCGCCGCCGGCGCCAAGAAGATCATCCTGCCGTTCCACCACGCGGCCGAGGTCGCCTCTCCCGACGAGGCGCGCCGCTACCTCAACAACACGATCCCGCGCTCGTCGTGGGAGGTCGTCACCGTCCACATGATGGGTACCGCCCGGATGGGCGCCGATCGCACCGCCTCGGTCACCGATCAGTTCGGCTTCATGCACGACGTCGATCGCCTGCTCGTCGCCGATGCCTCTCTGTTCCCCACCCCGATTCGCGTCAACCCGATGGAGACCATCATGGCCCTCGCGACCCGCGCGGCCGGCCACGTGATCGACAACGCCCGGAGGTTTTTGTCATGAGTGTCGTCGCTGCCCATCCGTCCTCGTCCAACGGCGTGTCTGCCGCCGCGCGCATCACCCCGCTGCGCCCGCTCTCGCCGTTCCCGACCGCCGCCGCGCTCCGCCTCGAGCAGATGTCGTGGCGCGATCTCGAGCTGACCTTCCAGCGCGGCAGCCAGCCCGACCTCGACAAGCTCGTCGGCTGGGAGTTCCGGGGCATCAACCGCCTCCCGCTCAACGCCATCCCGGTGGCGAACCTCGTCGGCATCAAGAAGTTCTGCAAGGGCTTCTTCCGCGGCGAGGACGGCCGCGTCATGGGCTACAACCGCCCCGTCGCGAACAACGTCCTCGACGGCCGCTGGAACATCGGCGACAAGCGCTTCGGCTTCTACGAGGTCCACCCCGTCGATCCGACCGCGCGCGACAACAGCTACCTCCACGCCCTCCTCCTCGACTACGGCAAGGGCGGCAACAAGCCGTACGACATCACCGGCGGCCTGCGCGACTACATCATCCAGGTCGATCCGACCAACCCCGATCTCCTCCTCGGCAAGGCCTACTTCGCCCTCGGCCCGGCCCGGATCGGCGGCCTCAACTACTTCATCCTCGAACGCCACCGCCGCGGCCTCACGGACTTCGCGCAGCGCTGATCCGGATCTCGAAGCTCGAGCCCTCGACCGCCGAGGGCAGCCGGATCTCAACGCGCAAGCCGCACGTCTGACATCGTACCCGGCGCCGACATCGCGTTGATGTACTGCGCGCAGCCCCAGTCGGCCGCGTCGTCGTACATGCCCGGCGTGCTCGCGCTGCGCGGCGGCAGCGTGCTGCAGTCCGGGACAGGCACCTGCGGCGTGCTCGCGCTGCCATCGTCGTCGTACGTGTAGTGCGTGAGCGCGACGCAGTAGCCGAGCGTATCGGTGTACCGGGTGCGTTCGAGATTGCCCGCGGAGTCGACGAGCGCCGGCCACATGAACTTGCACACGGACGTCGGCTCGGAGCCTTTCTTCCCGACGTCGCAGGTCGCGTTACCGACGAGCGCGGCCGCGTCGGCCGGCAGCTTGCCGCGCGCGTTCGGATCGCCGCCAGCATCTACGCCAGCGTGCGCGCCGCGCGGTGCGTGAAGCGGTCCGCCGACGACTACGGCAAGCAGACGCCGACTTGAACGCTGCTGTGACCCGGGAGCTCGCACTGATAATCGTAGCAACGGCCACCGTTGGTGCCGTCGCCGACGACGTGAGCGATGAACCCATCCGGGTTGCAGAGCTGCGAGCACACGTTGCCGATCGGCAGCTGGCTGGCCAGCGCGCAGATCTCGGAGAGCCCATTGTCGAGCGTGGCCTCCATCGTGCTGATCTCGAAGTTCGCGACCTCTTTGGGGCCGTGGTGAGGAGCCATGTCGACTTCGGTGGCGAGGAGGATCGTCGCCTCGGTGACGGGGCGACCCGCGGTTCCGCTGGTCACGACACCACCGTTGGTCGGATCCGTGACGGTGTCAGTCCCGTTCGGTTCCTCGACCGGAAGGTTATCGGAGACGCAGGCACCCAGGGTCAGCGCGATCAGGATCAGCTTCTTCATCGTCCCTCCTCTGTTCTGGTGCGCGCACAAACGCACCATCATCCACGATAAGGAATGACCTGATCAGTTAGCAAGGGTGGCTATGTAGGCGCGCGTAGTAGGCTGCGCGCATGCGGATGACGGCCCTGGTACTCGCGACAAGCCTCGCTGCGTGTGGCGCACCGACTCCCGCTGCGACACCGACCGTCGCACCCCGCGCCGTCGCGATCCCGCTGTCCGATCCCCTCGAGTACAGCATCGATCGGATCTCCCGCGACGCGGGCAAGGCGATCTTCGAACGCACCGGAATCGGCGACCCGTACCGCACGGGTGTTCCGTATCCGCTGTTCCTGGCGCTGCTGCAGGCCTATCCGCAGACGTTCGGCGCGACCACGGACGAGCTCGCGCGCAAGTTTGGATTCGTCGAGCGCGCCGCGGATCCCGCGAGCGAGGATCTCGATGTCCGCGAGGGCCTGCCGATCGGCATGCACCTGACGACCGATCCGATCACCGGCGTGCCGTTCGTGGTCGCCGCGTGCGCCGTGTGCCACGCGGAGAAGCTGCGCTGGCAGGGCGGCGAGGCGTTGGTGATCGGCCTCGGCAACAAGCGCGTGCGCATCCACGCGTACGATGCCGCGTTCGCGGCGGTGACGACCCAGCCCGGCTTCTCCGCGGAGCACCTCGGTCGGCTCGCCGGCGAGGCGGCCGCGCAACACAAGATCACCTGGCCCGAGGCCTACGCGCCCGCATTCACCGGCGCGACGATCGCCGCGTTGAAGAAGCGCGCGACCGATCGCGGCGAGCTGCACGCGCGCACGGCCGCGAACCCGCCGGGCCGCGTGGCGACGATCGAGTCGTTCGAGGTCGTGCTGGGTCAGCTGACCGGCAGGGCGGTGACGTACGCGCCCGTCGTCGGCTGGGCGAAGGTCCCCGACGTGATCGGCTACGCGCAGCGCACCACGCTGTCGTGGGACGGTAGCGGCGAGGGACCGATCGATCTCCTCGCGGTCGAGGCGGATGTGGCGGCGGGCGTGCGCGTGGAGTGGATCGAGCGTCACCCGTTCCAGGGCGCGAGCCTGGGGGCGTATCTCCGACAGCCGGCACCGCGCCCCGCCTTCCCGGGCAAGATCGATCGTGCGCTCGCCGAGCGCGGCCGTGGTCTGTTCGAGGACAACTGCGCGCATTGCCATGGCCACTACGCCGCGGATGGGCGCGTCCGCGACTACGAGGAGCAGATCGTGCCGCTCGAGGACCTGCGCACCGACCCCGCGCGGATGCAGGCGGCGACCGAGAGCTTCGAGCGCGCCGCGAACGATCCGCAGCTGACGCGCGGCTACACGAAGTTCCGCCGCTCCGGTGGGTACGTCCCGCCGGTGCTGACCAATGTCTGGGCGCGCGCGCCGTATGGCCACGCCGGCCAATGGTCGAGCCTGGCGGTGATCGCCACGCCTCCGGACCAGCGCGCGACGAAGTTCGTGATCGAGCTGGGCGCGCTCTACGACCTCGCTCGTGTGGGTGTGGCTGCGCATGCGCCGGGTACGGCGAACGGTCCAGATGCCTTCCTGCACGATGCCGCGCTGCCGGGCTTTGCAGTCACCGGGCATCCGTTCCTCAGTGATCTGGGGGCCGCGTCCGCGGCGGTGATCGAGTATCTGAAAACGCTTTGACACCCTGGTAACGATCAGACACACCCGTCGTCGTTAACCGCTCGGATCTGCGCGACGCGGAACAAACGATCACGACACTACGCAACTGGCGCGGAGTTTGGATTGTCTGCGCGACATGTCCAAAGCCCTCCTCCTCGCCGCTCCGCTCCTGGCCGCCGCATGCGTTGATGAGGCTCCGAAGGACGACACGCATGTCGAGCTCGTGCCCCCGAGCTACCAGCTCGATGGCAGCTCGCGGTTCGCGCTGGCAACCAACCGGCCCATCCTGCAGGCGGTGGTAACGACTGGCACCCACACGCGCCTGATCGACGACACGCTCCTGATCGACAGCGACGTCGCCGCGACGTCGCTGGACGGTGACCAGGTCCGCCTGTTCGGCTCGGTCGGCGAGTACGACCTGTACGTCGCGAGCGCCTCGCTCCCCCAGGACAAGCACTTCTC
>JBBQYZ010000259.1:0-5474 GCA_038208205.1 Gemmatimonadales bacterium
CCGTGCGCTCGCTTCCGGACAACGTCGCGAACTTCGTGATCGCGAACTCCGGCTTCGGCGCCAACTACGGGCGCGGACGCATCGCGCGCGGTCAGGTCTCCACCGGCATCTGGGGGAACAAGACGCGTGCCGACGGCACCGTGGTGGACACCCTGCTCGCCGATGCCAACCCGCGGTTCCAGATGCAGTTCTCCAACGACTTCACCTTCCGCGGCTTCTCCCTGTCCGGGCTACTCGACTGGCGCAAGGGCGGGTCCGTGTCGAACATGACGCAGAACCTGTTCGACGAGGGCGGCAACTCGTACGACTACGACCAGTCCTCGCCCGAGGCCGGCACGCCACTGGGCAAGTACCGCTACGCGCAGTGGAACGGCGGCAAGAACGCCAGCCAGTACATCCAGGACGGCTCGTATGTGAAGCTGCGCGAGATCACTCTCGCCTACCAGGTGCCGGCCTCGGTCACCACGAACTTCCTGCGCGGGCGCGACCTGCGCGTCAGCCTCAGCGGCCGCAACCTTCACACCTGGTCCAAGTACTGGAGCTTCGATCCCGAGGTGAACAACTTCGGCAATCAGAGCGTGGTGCGCTTCGTCGACCTGGCGCCGTTCCCCCCGACTCGGAGCGTGTTCCTCGGCTTCGACCTCGCGTACTGACCGGAGCCCCCACTCATGACCATCACATATCTCTCCGCGAGAATCTCCGGAATGCGAACATTTCTGAAGCCAGCGTTGCTGGGGGTCGTCCTCGCCGGTACGGCAGCCGGCTGCAGCGACCGCCTCACCGTCCCCAACTACCAGAACGCGACGCCGGAGTCCATCCAGGGTGACCCGGCGTCGGCGGTGCCGCTGCTCGCCACCGGCATTCTACGCAACGACCGTGACAACGCCACCGGCTACGTGACCGCTGTCGGCATCCTCGGCCGCGAGGTCTACAACTACACCCCCACCGAGGGTCGCAACACCACAGGCTACCTCTCGGACGAGGTCAAGACGTCGTCCAGCTTCGGGGCGACGAACGGGGCGCTGTGGGCCAACCAGTACACGCTGCTGCGCAACACAGTCAACCTGATCGGCACGCTGGAGGGCGCGGCGGCCGGCATCTTCACCGACCCGCGCAAGAGCGCCGGCCTCGGGTTCGCGCACACCTCACAGGGCCTCGCGCTCTCGTACATCATCTCGTCGCGCTACAACCTCGGCGCGCCGGTCGAGATCTCGGCAGATCCCGCCGTCCTCACGCCGTTCGTGTCGCGCGACTCCGTGTACCGCTACATCGTGAGCCGACTCGACCTCGCCAAGACCGAGCTGGCCGCCGGCGGCACCGCCTTCCCGTTCACCCTGTCCTCCGGGTACGCCGGCTTCAACACGCCGGCGAACTACCTCAAGTTCAACCGCGCCCTCGCCGCCCGCATCAACGCGTATCGGGCGTCGATCGGTGCGTCCGGGTGCGGGGCGGCCAGGAGCGCCACCTGCTACACGACCGTGCTGGCGAACCTCTCCGAGTCGTTCATCGATCCTGCGGGCTCGCTGACGACCGGACCGTTCCGGGTGTACTCGGCGGCGGCGAGCGACGTGGCCAATGGCATCAGCAATCAGTCGAACACCAGCATCGTCGCCCACTTCAAGGCCGACAGCGGCATCCAGCTCAAGGCCGACGGCACGAAGGACGCCCGGTTCACGGCCAAGGTCATCACCATCACCGAGAAGAAGCCGTCCAACGCGCTGCACGGCGTCGGCACGACCTTCGACTACACCACGTACTCGGTGCGCGAGTCGCCGGTGCCGATCATCCGCAACGAGGAGCTGATTCTTCTCCGCGCCGAGGCCCTGTACTTCACGGGCGACGTGGCGGGGGCGCTCGTCGACATCAACACCATCCGCGTCAGGTCCGGCGGGTTGGCTCCGCTCGCTGGCTTCGCCAACGAGACGGAGTTCATCGACGAGCTGCTCTACAACCGGCGGCTCTCGCTGGTGTTCGAGGGACACCGCTGGGTGGACATGCGCCGGTTCGGGAGACTGAACCTGCTCACGAAGGATCTGGCCACCCACGTGATCATCTCGGAGCTGCCGGTCCCGCAGAACGAGTGCCTGTCGCGGGCGCTGGCCGAAGCAGCGCTGAAGGGCCCGGGCTGCATCTGATCGCGGTGCCCCCGGAGAGGTGAAGCGAAACGGCCGGTCGCCCAGGCGGGCGACCGGCCGTTCTCCGTTTTCCTGACCTACCGACTTACAGGCCAACCCACCAACCTCTCACGGAACCAGCGGCGCCTTCGGCTCCAGCTTGGCGGACCAGAGTCCCGAGTTGAAGTCGGTGAACAGCGTGTAGCCTTTCCAGGGCATCGCGTTCATGACGAACGGCGCGTTGGCGGTGAAGGCCTTCGGATCGTACGGCTTGAACACGGCGATCTCGCGTCCCTGTTCCGCCAGGTTGCCGAGCAGCTCCCCGCTGACGTCCACCGACCGCACCCCGCCGTCGTAGTACGCCTGATAGAGCACGTCGTCCTGGACGATGATGTCGTGCGACCCGTAGTCCTCCAGGTGATACCGCGCCACCTTCTTCGGGTGCATCGGGTCGGTGAAGTCCACGATGTGGGTGTAACCGCCCGAGGACTGCGCGATGCCGCCCGCGGTCGTCATCGCGCCGAAGTAGTTGGTGCCCTCCCACACGCGGCCGGCGCGGCTCATCTCCTCGTCGCCGATGAAGAGGTAGGTCTTGCCGGTGGACTTCTGGACGTACGGGAAGATCTCGTGACCGCTGTTGATCGGGAACACGGTGATCAGCTTCGGCGTCTCGATCGTGCCGCCGTACTTCCCAATGGAAGTACGAGCTCGGGCCCGATACGCTCGTCGGCACGGGCACGCTCCTGGGCAACTTCCCAGCGTCGCTCGACGTCACCCCCGATGGTCTCTACACCCTCTCGGCGAACTTCAATCTGCACGGCGACATGGTGCCGTCGAGCATGTCGGTCGTCTACACGCCGACCAACATGGAGATCGCCCGCGTCGTCACCTGCGTGATGCCGCACGGCAGCCGGATCGACCCATCGGGGTCCTTCCAGTATTCGGGCTGCATGATGGATGATCAGCTCGTGGAGATCGACGCCCGTGCCTTCAAAGCCTCCCGTCGCTTCTCGCTCGCCAAGGGCAAGGAAGGACTCTTCCCGCCGAGGACGAGCACGCGATGCACATGGTGGCTCACACCGCCAGCGGCGTCCCGGTCGACCCGGCCGACGTGGGGTACCAGGGGATGAAGCACCAGATGACCCCGAACTCCTGCTCGCCCACCTGGGCGCAGCCCTCCGCCGATGGCGCGGTGGTATTCGTCGCCTGCAACAAGGCCGACGAGATCCTCCAGGTGGACCGCGAGAGCTGGACGCTGACGCGGCGGATGAAGACCCGGCGCGGCCCATACAACCTGGGCGTCACGCCGGATGGGCGGCCGCTCCGGGCGACGCTGAAGCAGGGCGCGATGTTCGAGGTGTTCGATCTCGCCAGCGGGGCGTCGCTGGCCAGGCTCAAGAACTCCTCCACCGTGGCGAACGGCGTGGCCGTCAGCCCGGACTCCCGCTACGCCTTCGTCAGCAGTGAGGGAGTGGGGGCGGCCCCCGGCAAGGTCGACGTCTACGACCTGCGCGCGCTCGTGCGGGTGGGCACCGTCGACGTTGGGCAGCACGCGGGGGGCATCGCCTTCTGGAAGATGGAGCCCGCGAAGAAGTAGCGCGGTGGCATCGAGCAGGATGAGTGACACGGCGTGCCCGCTGTCGTCTTTCGTGCAGACGCGAACGCTGTCGCGCCGCCGCTGACGGCTTCCATCGCGCCGCCGCGGGGACTAGGCTTCGCCCCCCGATCACGTCGTCACATCCACTATCGTCTCCGATGCTGAGCCCGTCCTCGATCGCCTTCCTGAAGCGTCTGCTCGACACCCCCGCCCCATCCGGGTACGAGACCGCCGCCGCCCGCGTGTGGCGCGCCGAAGCCGAGACCTTCGCGGACAAGGTGAGCGCTGACGTCGCCGGTAACAGCATGGCGGAGGTGAACCCGGGCGGTGCGGTCACGATCATGCTCGACGGGCACATCGACGAGATCGGTGTGATCGCCCAGTACATCGACGACGACGGCTACGTGTACATCGCGCCGATCGGCGGGTGGGATCCGCAGGTGCTCGTCGGCCAGCGCATCAGGTTCATGGGGACCGCCGGTGCGGGCGGCGACGTGATCGGTGTCGTGGGCAAGAAGCCGATCCATCTGATGAAGGCCGACGACCGTGAGCACTCGAGCAAGTTCGCCGACCTCTGGGTGGACATCGGGGCCATCAAGAAGGCCGAGGCCGAGGAGCGGATCAACATCGGCGACGCCGGCGTGATCGACTCGCGCAGCCTCGACTTCCCCAATGGGCGGCTTGTTTCCCGCTCGATCGACGACCGCATCGGCGCGTTCATCGTGCTCGAAGCGCTGCGCCGCTACGCCGCGACACCAGGCGCCGCGCGCGTCGTCGCCGCCGCCACGACCCAGGAGGAGATCGCCTGGCACGGTGGTGGCGCGCTCGTCTGCGCGCACTCGATCAATCCGCAGATCGCCATCGTCGTCGACGTCACCTTCGCCACCGACCACCCGAACATCGAGAAGAAGGAGATCGGCGAGCACAAGATGGGCGGCGGTCCGATTCTCAGCCGCGGCTCGCTCATCTCGCCGGTCGTGCACGCCCTCCTTCGTGACACCGCCAAGCAGCACGGCATCGCGCACGCCATGCACGCGGTCGGGCGAGACACGTCCACCAACGCCGACGCGATCCACATCGCGCACGCGGGAGTCGCCACGGGCCTCGTCTCGATCCCCAACCGCTACATGCACTCGCCGAACGAGATGGTCTCGCTCGACGACGTGGACAACGCGGCGACGCTCCTGGCGGAGTTCTGCCGCGCGGTGACGGTGGAAACCGACCTGACCGCGCGGTAAGAAACGGTCGCACGGCCAGACGGTCAGACGGACCGAGGTAGCGCCGCTCGGGCCGCGTCGCGCACGTCGGCCACCCGGTCCTCGACGAGCGCACGCAGCGCGGCCAGTGCCTCGGGCGTCCCTGCTTCGGCCAGTCCCTTCACCGCGGCGACCCGGAGCGACGCGGGCTTCTTCCAGAACAGTCCGCGGTCGGGCTCCGCGGTGCGAGCGAGCTGCGCCACCGCCTCGGGCGACGCGGTGCGGCCGAGCGCGGCGAGCAGCGCCGCCTGAACCTCCTCGTCGCGCTCGTCAGCCAACGCGCGGATGAGCGGCTCCGCGTTGCACCCGTCGGGTCGCGCGAGCAGCGCGACGATCGCCTGCAGCCTGATCTGCGGCGCGCGGTCGCGCAGCGCCTGCTCGATCGCCGTGACCGAGCGCGGAGTGCCGAGCTGCATGAGGGACACCGTCGCGGCGTGGCGTACCCGTTCGTCGTCGTGATAGACGAGGTCCGACAGTGCGTCCTCCGCCTCGGTCGCCCCCATCTCG
>JBBQYZ010000260.1:0-5472 GCA_038208205.1 Gemmatimonadales bacterium
AGCGGCATCGGCCTCGAGCTCGCCCGGCAGTTCGCGCAGCACGGGTATGATCTCCTCATCAACGCCGAGGACGACGGGCTTGACGCGGCCGCCAGCCAGCTCCGCTCGCTCGGCGCCAAGGTCTCGACGGTGCGCGCTGACCTGCGCACCTACGACGGAGTGGAGCAGCTCTACGCCGCGATCACCAGCGAGGGTCGCGCGCTCGACGCCATCGCGATCAACGCCGGCGTCGGCGTCGGCGGGCCGTTCGCCGAGAACGACCTCAAGGACGAGCTCGACCTCATCGCGCTCAACGTGACCTCGGTGGTGCACCTCGCCAAGCGCGTCGTGCAGGACATGACGCGGCGCAACGAGGGCAAGATCCTCTTCACTGCTTCGATCGCCGCGGAGATGCCGGGACCGTTCGAGGCGGTGTACGCCGCCTCCAAGGCGTTCGTGCTCTCGTTCTCGGAGGCGATCCGCAACGAGCTCAAGGACACGAACATCACCATCACCGCCCTCCAGCCAGGCGCCACCGAGACGAACTTCTTCCATCGCGCCGGCATGGACGACACCAAGGTCGGCGCCAGCAAGAAGAGCGAGCCGGCCGACGTGGCGCGCCAGGGGTTCGAGGCGCTGATGAAGGGCAAGGACCATGTCGTCGCGGCGATGCCGAAGGAGAAGCTGCAGGTCACCGTGGGCCAGATCATTCCCGAGACGGTGAAGGCCAACCAGCACCGCAAGCTTACGGAGCCAGGGTCGGCGAACCCATGAGGTGGTCCAAGGGAGGCCATTCCCTGCTGAGCGAGGCATGGCCATCCCCTTGCACGGAGTGCGGTGCAGTCATCGGCACACCCTTCAACGCCAGCGAGGCACACGCATGAGCATCACACCAACGCAGGCCTCTGCGACCGGACTCGTCTCACGAACCGACGTCGACCAGGCCATCTCCACCTGGCCGCCGCGCCCGCGGCTGGCGGTCCAGCAGATGATGTCGCAGTACGGCCCGCCCCTCGAGGTGTCTACCGAGGCCGTGATCTGGCACCATGCCGGACCCTACAAGCGCATCATGGTCACGAAGAAGGAGGTCCCCCACGATTTCCCCAAGCCGCACATGGACTTCCTCGAGCACACCGTCTCCTATCGCGTGCCCGCGGACAAAGTCGACGACCTCGTGGCCTTCGACGCGAGCATGACGATCAACGCGACGGCGGGCGAGATGTCGGCGCGCTGCGATCTGGAAGGGCACAACATCCTCACGCTCAACCTCGCTCGCGACATCATCGAAGGAAAGAAGAACGTCAAGGAAGCGCGGGCGGCCTTCGCGAAGAACGTGGTGGAGGACGTGGCGGGCATCCATCCATCGTATGTGGAGGAGCTACAGTTCGCGCCTCAGACCACGGGTGCGGCCTTTCCCGATACGCCGAACATCCCGGGATCGCCCGTTCGCGGCACGCACGACGCCAGTGCGGGAGGAACGGATGCTGAAGTAGTCGCCTTCCTGATCGCGATGGACGACAACGTGGTGCTCGCCGCCACGGCCGCCTACAAGAAGAAGCTCGGCGGCTAGGTGGCCAAGCTCGCCCAGTCGCTGCACGAGGCGCACGGCAAGGCGCAGGCGAAGACGATGGCACTCGGCATGAAGATGAAGATCACGCCGGTGGACACCAAGGCCGTCGACGACGTCCGGGTCAAGGGGGCTGCACAGCTCGCGACACTCGTCCCGCTCAGCGGGGTCGAGTTCGAGCACGCCTACGTGGACGCGATGGTGAAGAGCCACACCGAGGCGCTCAAGGTGATCGACGGACAGCTCCTGCCGGTGGCGAAGCACAAGGATCTGGAGAAGCACCTCGCCGGGGTGCGCGAGGACGTCGCCGCGCATCTCACCGAACTTCAAGGCGCCCGGTAGGACGCGTCGGGAAGGTTACACGAACGAGCGCCCGTCGAGCCTGACGGGTGCCCGTACCCGGAGCGCGGCGAGTGCGCTCGCGAACAGGTCGGTCGTGCGCCGCGGCGCGCGCGCTGGCGGGCGGTTGAGCAGCAGCGGCACCATCATGTGATCCCGGTGCAGCGCGCCGTGTGCGCTTCGGTGCGGGATCGGCTCGTAGCGGGCGCGGAAGTCGTAGCCGGGCGTCGCCGAGAGGATCAGGTCGCCGGAGCGACTGGCGCCCGCGAGCGCGGCGATCTGCACGAGCCCGTCGGGGTAGTCGCCGGCGATCGTCGCGCCGTACGCCGCGTCGGCGTCGCCGGTGAAGTCGCCGCCGACCACGAGCGGGTCGCCGCTCGTACGGCGGTACTCGTAACCGTGGGCGGAGCGCGTCACCACCGCCGCGCCGCGCTCCGCACTGCGCACCTCGCACCGGTCATCGTCGAGCGGCAGGAGCAACAGATCCACCGATGCGCGCGCGAGCAGCGCGTCGGCGAGCTCGCCCCACCGTGGCGCGAGGCGAGTCCAACCCGGCCGCGACCGCTCGTCGAGCTCGACGTACAGGTGCGCCATCGCGTTGCCGCTCACCATCACGGCGATCTCCGGCCCGATTCCCGCCGACCACGGATGTGACACGGTGCGATGTCCGGCGTCGGCCGCGACGTCGGCGATGTCATCGTGCGTGTGCACGGGAGAGTGCCCGTGATCGCTCACGACCCAGAGATGCGTGCGGTCCCAGAAGCCTCCCTGTTCCGCGACCGCGCGCAGGCGGGCAACGGCATCGTCGACGATCGTCATCGCCTCGTGAACCAGCGGGTCGCCATGTCCGTGAGCATGGGATGCCTTGTCCATGCCCGTGAACGCCGCGAACAGGAAATCGGGCCGCTGATCGCGCGTCCGCGCCACCACGGCGTCCGCGACCTCGCGGTCCACGGCGAGCCAGCCGGCGACGTCGCCGCGGAAGTGGGTGAGCGCGGCCCGCGCCGCCGACCGCACCGTGATCGTGCCGAGCCGGCGCGAGGGATCCAGTCCGCGCGTGACGACGCTCAAGGCCGCCACGCTGTGCGGCACCAGCTCGAACATCGTTGGCGCCGAGGGGTCGAGATCACCGTCGAAGCGGCGCAGCTGGAGGCCGACGTAGCTGCGCGCGTAGTCAGGCCACCCGCAGGTGGTGCGTGCGCGGTCGTACCACCGCAGCCCCGGAATGCCGACCGCACCGGGAAAGCGGCCGAGCAGGAAGGGGAGATACGCCGGCCCGGTGACCGAGGGAAAGACGCTCGTCACCTCGTGCAGGCCGCCCTCGGCCCGCAGGCGCCGCAGTGCCGGGGTTCCGGCCAGGTCGCCGGCGAAGGCGTCGGGGCGCGCGCCGTCGGCGACGAGGAGGATTACCGGCACGCGGCGCGGCAGTGACGCATCGCCGAACGAAAGCGGAGCGGACGGTCGCGGGCAAGCGCCGCGCACGGTCGCGTCGCTGGCGCCACCGGCCGCCTTCCCACTACACTCCCGCATGGCAACTCGTAAAACGGGCAGCACCGGCGCGAGCACCCGCGGCGCGAGCCGAACCGGCGTGCGTTCGGCGACGAAGCAATCGGCGAAGCAATCGAAGTCGCAGGAGACGAAGCACGCGAAGCAGCCGGCAACGAAGTCCACGCGCGGGGCGGGCGACGCACCCGACCAGGCAGGGCGCGACGATCGGGAGCGCGTCGCCTCAGTGGTGAAGGGACGTGCGCCGCGCACCGCCAGCGGCAAACGCGGTGGGCCGGCGCAGCTCGCCGCGGCGCAGGCCGAAGCGCGCGAGGGGCTGCGCGAGCGGACCGAGGCGGGACATCGCGCCGCCGGGCGCACACCTCCCTCCGCCCAGTCGCCAGCGCAGAAGGCGAGCGCCGTGCGCCGGATCGATGACGACCTCCGCGACTTCATCGGTCCGGAGACCGAGGATGCCAAGCTGCTCCAGGCGCCGATCGAGGACCGGCGCGCCCCGGGCGACTTCACGCGCACCGATACCTGGCGCGTGATGCGGATCATGGGCGAGTTCATCGAGGGGTTCGACAATCTCGCGAAGGTGGAGCGCGGCGTCTCGATCTTCGGCTCGGCGCGCACCTCGCCCGACGATCCGCAGTACCTCGCGGCGCAGGAGACCGCGCGCCTGCTCGCCGAGGCCGGCTTCTCGATCATCACCGGCGCCGGCCCGGGCATCATGGAGGCGGCGAACAAGGGCGCCAAGGAGGGCAACGGTCGCTCGATCGGCTGCAACATCGAGCTGCCCTTCGAGCAGGGTGCCAACCCGTACGTCGACACGCTGGTGAACTTCCGGTACTTCTTCGTTCGGAAGACGATGTTCATCAAGTACTCCAGCGCCTTCATCATCTTCCCCGGCGGATTCGGCACGCTCGACGAGGCGTTCGAGGCACTGACGCTCATCCAGACGGGCAAGATCTACCAGTTTCCGGTCATCCTGTTCGGCCGCCATTACTGGGCCGGCCTGATTCGCTGGCTGCAGTCGCGCGTGCTGGTGGAGCGAAAGATCTCCGCTGGCGACATGGATCTCATGCTCCTCACCGACGACCCGCACGAGGCGGCGCACGCGGTGATCGAGGCGTGGAAGGCGACGCAGGGAGGGGCCACGCATGGCTAGCAAGAAGAAGGGATCCGCCGGCGAGAAGAGCTCCCAGAAACGCGCGGCCGAGGATCGCGAGCGCGGCGGCACCCTGCATACGTCGCACGAAGGGTCGCGCTTCCTGCAGGGCGGGAAGATCGCCCCGCGCCGCATCGACGGCAGCGAGACCGTCGCCGACCTGATCGACTCGACCTTCCTCGCCTACAACGCGGCGCGACTGCGCGAGGCGTGCCAACTCTTCACGACGAAGATGCTCGAGACCGACGTCACGGTCGGCCTCACCCTCACCGGAGCCCTCACGCCGGCGGGGCTCGGCATGGCGGCGCTGATCCCGCTCATCGAGGCGGGGTTCGTCGACTGGATCATCTCCACCGGCGCGAACCTCTACCACGACGCGCACTTCGGGCTTGGATTGGCCATGCACCGCGGAAATCCGACCGCCAGCGACACCGTGCTGCGCGAGGAGGGGATCGTCAGGATCTACGACATCTTCTTCGACTACGACGTCCTGCTCAGCACCGACGCCTTCTTCCGGAAGATCATCGCCGGCGAGGAGTTCCAACGTGCGATGAGCAGTGCGGAGTTCCACGCCCTCTGCGGCCGGTACCTCCGTGAGCGTGAGAAAGCACTCGGCATCGGCAACAAGTCGCTGCTCGGCGTCGCCTACGAGTGCGGGGTGCCGGTGTACACCTCGTCGCCCGGCGACTCGTCGATCGGGATGAACATCGCCGCCCTCGCCCTCGAGGGAAACCGGTGCGTGATCGACCCCAACTCCGACGTGAACGAGACGGCGTCGATCGTGCTCGCGGCCAAGCGCGCCGGCGGCCGGAGTGCGATCATGATCCTCGGCGGCGGCAGTCCCAAGAACTTCGCCCTGCAGACCGAGCCGCAGATCCAGGAGGTGCTCGGCATCGACGAGAAGGGACACGACTACTTCCTCCAGGTCACC
>JBBQYZ010000261.1:0-5457 GCA_038208205.1 Gemmatimonadales bacterium
GGCGAGACGGTGCGCAACTTCGTCGCCCCCGTACGCGCGAAGGGCGGCGCGCTGCGCACGGTGCTCTGGAACGTGGCGCCACTGCGCGCCGCCGCCAACGGATCGGTGCACGGACTGATCGCCACCGGAATCGACATCACCGAGCGCGAGGCGAGCGACGAACGATTCCGCATCCTGTTCGACCGATCGAGCGACGCGCAGCTCCTGCTGGACGACGACGGCGTGATCGACTGCAATGACGCCACCGTGCGCATGCTGCGCTACCCGAGCAAGGATCGGGTGATCGGCCAGAGTCCGGGTGAGCTCTCCCCGAATCGACAGCCGAGCGGTCGGCTGTCGGTGATCGTGGCCGAGCAGATGCGGCAGATGGCGCGGCAGCGCGGTTTTCATCGCTTCGAGTGGGTACACCGGCGGCTCGACGGAACGGAGTTCCCGGTGGAGGTCACACTGACCTCCGTTCGCCTGAACGGGCGCGAGGTGCTCATGTCCTCCTGGCACGACATCGCCGAGCGGAAGGCGGTGGAAGACGTGCTGCGGGCAGCGAAAGAGGCGGCGGAGTCGGCGAACCGCACGAAGAGCGACTTCATGACGCGCATGAACCACGAGCTGCGGACCCCGCTCACGGCGATCATCGGCTTCTCGCGGGTCATGCTGCAGGGCAAGGAAGGGGTGCTGTCCGACGGCGCCGCGCGGTACACGGAACGCATCCGCGTCAACGGCATGCACCTGCTGTCGCTCATCAACCAGATCCTCGACGTCGCCAAGGTGGAGGCGGGCCGCATGGAGCTGGACTACGAAGCAGTCGCCGTCGACGTGCTGGTGCACGACACGCTCGGCATGCTCGAGGCGACGGCGGAAGGGAAGGGACTCGTGCTGCGGCGGGAGGTGCCGACGCACGTGTCGCCGATCGTCACCGACGCGGCGAAGCTGCGTCAGATTCTCATCAACCTCGTGGGCAACGCCATCAAGTTCACCACGACCGGTGAAGTGCGCGTCACGGTGGAGACCGACATGCTCAGTGGTCGGCCTTTGGCCGTCGTCGTCCGCGACACCGGAGTCGGAATCTCGGCCGAGCGACTGGACAAGGTGTTCGACCCCTTCGAGCAGGGAGACAGCTCCACACGGCGCGAGTTCGGCGGCACGGGATTGGGCCTCTCCATCGTGAAGGCCTTCGCCGACCTGATCGGCGGCGCGGTGTCGGTCGCGAGCGAGCCTGGTCGTGGGAGCGTCTTCACCCTGCTCCTGCCGGCGGCGGATGCGGTGCCGGTGGCGGAGCCGCGGGCAAGGAACGCGTAGGAAGCTTCTCTCCATGGAAAGCTTCTCGCGTTCACGGGTAATCCACGCTGGCGCGCGCCCCCGAGCGGGAGGCAGATTCCGGAGCGCCTTCCGATCCGACTTCTTCTCCGCCCACGTACCGATGCCGACGCCGCGTCTCACAGTTGCCACCACCGCCGCCCTCCTCGCCCTCGCCACCGCGTGCGGTTCCTCCAACCCGCCGGCCGAGAGCGCGCCGCGAACTCGCAACGGGCGCGTGACCACCGCCGAGATGGACACGGCGCGCCGCAACACCGTCATCGAGAACGATCGTCCCGACGTGGCGGCGCGCGCCGGGATGCTCGTCGTGGCGAACCAGCAGGGGGCGAGCGCCACCGTGCTCGACGCGGCGACGCTCGGCACGATCGCCACCGTGCCGGTTGGCGTCGGCCCGCACGAAGTGGCGGTCTCGCCCGACGGCCGCTGGGCGGTAGTGACGAACTACGGCGACCGTACGACGATCGGCAACACGCTCAGCGTGATCGACCTCGCCGCGCCTACGCCGGCAGTGTCGCGCACGATCGACCTCGGCGAGTACCGGCGTCCGCACGGCGCGGCATTCTTCAGGAGTGGCGAGAAGCTCGCGGTGACGAGCGAGGCCACGCAGAAGCTCGTGCTCGTGGACTTCGCGACCGGACGCGTCGACACGGCGCTGGCGTCGAACGGACGCGGCTCGCACATGGTGGCCATCGAACGAAATGGACGCCGCGCCTGGACGGCGAACATCGCCGACGGCACGGTCACCGAGTATGACCTGCAGAACCGCCGCTCGACCCGCACGTACCCGGCAACGACGATGGACGAGGGGATCGCCGTCACACCAGGCGGCGTGCAGGTGTGGGTCGGCAGCAACGACAAGCACACCGTCACGGTGATCGATGCGGCAAAGGCGACGACGCTCGCCACGCTCGAGGGGTTCGGCTCCACGTACCGGATCGGCATCTCGCGCTCGGGCCGCGTCGCCGTGGTGGCCGACCCCGTCAAGAACCGCATCTGGCTGTACGACGTCGGCACGCGCCGACAGCTCGCGGAGATCGACCTCGGCAAGGCGAACGGCGTGAAGCCGACGACCGGAGGTACCCCCGGCGAGGCGGGTGCGGGCCCGGAGGGAGTGACCTTCGATCCGATCGCCGACTACGCCTACGTGACGCTGCACGGCACCAACCAGGTGGTGGGCGTGGATCTGGTGCAGCGGAAAGTGATGGGGGTCGGCGGCGTCGGTGCGGGCCCGGATGGGATCGCGTACTCGGGGTTGGTGGTGAAGCGCTAGTCAGGCGGCCGAGCGGGCGCTGCGCGCGGTCCGGCTCCTCGAACGCTCGGGCTGACCTCTCACCTCGCTTCCAGCCACTGCGTCAATCCACCCCATGTCGCGGCGTCCTGCAGCAGGAGCGTGAGGAAGTAGGTCACCACCTCGTCCGCCGGAAACTGCGCCGCGACGGTGTCGGCGGCGCTCGCCAGGCGCTCGGGCGTCTGCGCCGGCACCTCGACGGACTCGGAGTCGATCCGGCCTTCGTCGTTCGGGATGTCGAGCGCGTTCAGGAAGGCCCCCATCATCGGACGGCGGGCGCCGAGGTGGAGGTCGATCAGGAACGCGCTGACGAGCTGCACGTCGTCGAGCGAGAGGCGCGCCGCCTCCGTGACGAGCTTCGTGCGCGGCCAGGTCGCCACGGTCTGCGGACGGAACTTCAGCACCTTGGCGATCGCGGCGCGCGTCGTGGTCTTGACCCACCCGCTCTCGTCGTCGGCCAACGCAGCGCCGATCCCCAGCGCCCGCTCCTCCGGTGTGAGGGCCTTCCAGAGCTTGCGTACGGTGGTCTCGGAGGGCGACGCGGCCAGAACGGCGAGGGCGGGGCGGAGGGGCGAGGATGGCATGGGGCGAAGCTAATGCCGTGGGCCGCCGCGCTGTAGGTGCGGCGTGGCGGCATCGGACTGCGGAAGCACCGGTCTGCCTCTTGCTCCCCGTCGTTCGCGAGCGGGCTCACCTCGCCGGTGGCGGCGTCGTGCGTCCGCGTCCCCGAGCAGCCGTTTTTTTCCAGGCGCGCTGCACGCCGACACAGCTCGATCACCCGAGCCGAGACGCACATGCGCCCCGTCATCCTGATTCACGGCTACAGCGATCGGGGCGAGTCGTTCAGGCCCTGGCGCGATGCGCTCGCCGGTGCCGGCTATGACGCGCACGACATCCCCGTCTGCTCGTACCAGACGCTGACCAACGAGCTCACGGTCAAGGACATCGCCGAGGGGTTCGACCGCGCATTGCGCGAGCGGGCGGGCCTCGCCGCCGGCGAGCCGTTCGACGCGATCGTGCACTCGAGCGGGATGCTGGTGCTTCGTGACTGGCTTACGACGTACGACGACCGGCGCGACCGGCTCAGGCACCTCGTGGCCCTGGCGCCAGCCACCTTCGGGTCGCCGATCGCGCACAAGGGACGCAGCTGGCTCGGCGCATTGTTCAAGGGACGCAAGGCGCTCGGTCCCGACTTTCTCGAAGCGGGCGACGCGGTGCTCGACGCGCTGGAGCTCGCGAGCCGCTTCACATGGGACCTCGCGCACCGCGACCTGCTCGGCGACACCGTCACCTACGGGCCCACGCGCAACACCCCGTTTGCCTTCGTGCTCGTCGGGGCGCAGGGGTACGGAGGCCTCAGACGGCTCATCAGCGAACCCGGCTCCGACGGGGTCGTCCGCTGGGCGGGCTGCTCGCTCAACACGCGCAAGATCATGATCGATCTCACGCGCGACCCTGCCCGTCCGCGCGGCGAAGAGCGGACGTCGATCGCCGAGTGGAGCAACGTCGATGTGCCGATGATCCCGCTCGCGGGGCTCGATCACGGCACGATCCTCAGCGCGCCGAGCGAGCAGGCGATCGGCCTGGTGCTCGCCGCCCTCGAGGTGAACAGCGCCAGCGACTTCGAGGTTTGGCAGCGGAGGGCCGCGCGCGAGACGCGAGCCACCCGCGACGGGATGGAGCAGTGGCAGCAGTTCGTCGTGCGGTGCGTGGATGAGCGCGGCGACCCCGTGCCCGACTACTTCATGCAGCTGCTCACGATCGACGGCGAGCGCCTGGAGCCGTTCGACGCCGACGTCCATACCTACAGCGGCGACACCAGCCTGCGCGCCTTCCACGTGCGCCTCGACAAGCTCCCCGACGCGCGCCGGCGCACCCTCCAGCTCCGCGTCATCGCCAGCTCCGGTTCGGGTCTCGTCGGCTACCACGGCGTCGGCAGCGAGAAGCTGCCGCTCGACAGCGGCATCCCCGACGACGAGGGCAAGTGGGACGCTCGACTCGATTTCTCGTCGGTGATCGGCGACGACGAGGTGAAGTTCTTCTACCCCTTCACCACGACGCTGCTCGAGCTGCGATTGAACAGGGAGCCGCTGCCGCTGGCGGGAGTGAACAGGATCGTGGGCTTCGTGGAATAGTCGGCGCCCACCGCCGGTGCGGGGCGGAACGCGCTGACGTTGGGGGGTATTACTGTGCGAACCAGACAGGAGACCCATGTCGAAATACCAGTTCGCGATCAGCTCCGGTCCGGAGTCCGTTCGCCAGGCCGGGGTCGTCGAGAGCGATTCGTTCGATCAGGCCGTCGTGCTGCTCGGCCAGAAGATTCCCGTGGGAGCGGGTGATTCCCTCGAGATCGGTGTCACCGGCTTTCCCCCAGCCCGCTTCCAGTGTCTCGGCGCCATCAACGGCGGCCGTCCGGTGTGGATTCCGGAAGGACGCATGGCAGCGTGAAGAGTACGGTCCGTTCCCGCTCCTAATCGCGCATCGCCGTTCGAAGGAGCCAGACGCCCGCCACCAGGCAGATCACCGCAACGTAGCCCGCTGGCATGAACACTCCCTCGCTCCGCCTGAGCGCGATCGCGGCGACGTAGCCAAGCGTCAGCGCCGCGCCGATCAGGGCGACGGCGACGAGGAGCCGGAGCCCGCGCAGCACAGGCGGGGTGGTTGCAGTCATTCCCCAGTCTACGATACTCCACGACCAGCCGCCGCTCGCGGCACGAGCGCCCACGCGCGAGGTCCGCTGAACGACCAACGCCGACGGGATCCCGTCGGCGTTGGTCGTTCGTGCACGGTCCCGCTCGTGGAGGCGCGAGTTGGGCGGGATGGTGAGGGTGACTTCGTCTCCCGCCGAGACGGTG
>JBBQYZ010000262.1:0-5442 GCA_038208205.1 Gemmatimonadales bacterium
GACGCATCACCCGCGCGGCGTCGCCGCGTAGAGGGTGTGCATCGGCCCTGTCGTATCGTGTGCCCGGACGCGGAGCGTGGTGACGTCGAGACCCGAGCCGCGCAGCGCGGCGGCGAATTTCGGGTCGTCCCCCACTGACCAGTACACGACCGATCCACCGGCGCGTAGCGCGGCCACGGTGAGCCCGATGCCGCTCGTCGCGTAGAGTCGCGCGTTCTCGGACATCAGCATTCCATCGGGACCGTTGTCGGTGTCGAGCATGATCGCATCGAACGCGCCGGGGTGCGCCCGGAGCACGTTGATCACGTCGTCATGCACTACGCGGACGCGCGGATCACTCAACGCCTCGACGGACAGGCCATATCGCGGATCGGCGTTCCAGGCGACCACCGCGGGCACGAGCTCCGCCACCACGACCTCGGCGTCATCGCGCAACTGCCGGAGCGCGGCTCGGAGCGTGAACCCCAGCCCGAGCCCGCCGATGAGCACTCGTCGCTGCGGGACCTCCCTGAGTGGAGCGCAGGCGACCTCGGCGAGCCGATCCTCCGACAGGTGTCGGCGAGTGGACATGAGCTCCACGCCGTCGGCGCGGATGAGATACGCGCCGTCGTGCCGATACAGCGCGATCAGCGTCCCATTCGGGGTCCGCGCCTCCCCGAGTCGCTCGAGGGGCTTCATCGCGCGCACCGCAGCAGGTGCGCGGAGCGACCTGACGAGACCACCGGCGCCCGCAGTGCGATCGCGAGACGAGGCATCATCATCTAACGATACACGACCACAGTCACGCTGGCATTCCGGCGGCGATGTGCTGCATTCTGCATCCGCTCAGGGTGATTCGCGGCGCCGATGAGAGCGGAGACATTCAGGTCCGACGCCGCGACATGATCGGTAACGCGTTAACGCCCGAGTTGAGCTGCAGGGCGACGAAGGAAAGATACCTGACGAGTTGAACTCAATCTCGCGACGGGGGCCGCGAACCCCGGAACGTCGGGACCTGTCAGCTCAGCGATTCGTTACTTAGCCCGGGACGAGGCGCTAGAGCCGCAACAGCTTGATCACCCCAGCGACCCAGAGGACGCCGACGAGGACCGCAACGCCGCGACGGTCCGGGCTACAATGCCACCAGAACTGCCAGTCGCCCGTCTGCTGCAACGGCACCTTGGCCGCCGGCAGGACCGGGACCGTCTCCTCCCAGAAATCATCGGGCAGTTCACGGAGCTCGTTCATCGACGAATGTGCGATCTCCGCCTCGGTCATTCGACGGAGGCGAGCGCGCTTGGCGCGGCCCTGGCTCGCGGCCCGCGGCGCAGAATTGGCGCGGGAAGACCTGGCGGTACGCTTGGCGCTCACGGCGACTGCTCACTCGGAGGAAGTTTCGCTCGCTCTTCTCCCCGATCACGGGCGGATCGAACAGCGCCACATCGTGCCGTGCGTTGTCTCATGCCTTAACATTGCTCCCGTCCATGCGTCTACCGTGAGCCGCCGAGGCTGATCCGGGCGTCGCTCCCCCTTCGGCCCAGGCGCGACCGGTGGACGGTGGCCAACCATGGACTCGTGGTATTTTCCGGAGAAGGCATGATGCGAACGAGCTATGGACGTCTTGTTGTCGCGGGTTGCGTGCTGGCCACCGTCTCCGCGGCCTGCGGCAAGAACGGCGTAACCGGGACCAATGACCTTGGTGCACCACCCGGCCGTGACGCGATCGATCTGCCGCTCTCGGAGCTCGGCACCCGCACGTATCTCGGGTTTGGCGGCGGTTTGTACGACGCCGGCAGCAACAGCCCGCCGGCAGATCATGCCGACGTCGGCGCCACGCGCGCCCGCAATATCCGGCAGCTGGATGCGCGCGGGGTCCCGGCCGCCGGGGGAAAGATCGTGCTGCTGTCGATCGGGATGTCGAATACCTCGCAGGAGTTCTGCGGTGTGGACGTCACCGTGAACTGCGTGACAGGATCCTTCATCGCGCAGGCCATGGCCGATCGCGCCGTGAACAGTTCGACGCTGGTACTGGTGAACGGGGCGCAGGGCGGCAGAGACGCGGCGGAGTGGGTAGCCGCATCGTCTCCTCCCTACGACGTGGTGCGCGACCAACGGCTGGCGGCCAAGGGTGTCACCGAGCAGCAGGTACAGGTGGTCTGGCTGCTCGAGGCAACGAAGAGACCAACGGCCTCATTGCCCGCGGTGAACGCCGATGCATTTGCGCTCGAGACCAATCTCGGCCACATCGTACGCGCTCTTCGCGTGCGGTATCCAAACCTGCAGCAAGTTTATCTCTCCAACCGCATCTACGGCGGCTACGCAACCACCCCTGAAAACCCCGAGCCCTACGCATACGAAACGGGCTTGGCCGTGAAGTGGCTCGTCCAGGCGCAGATCAGTCAGATGCGGAACAGCGGCCAGGTGGTAGACCCCCGCGCCGGCGACCTGAATTACAACTCGCGTGCGCCGTGGATCGCGTGGGGGCCGGACATGTGGGCGAACGGCGCCACGCCGCGCCTGGATGGACTGACCTGGCTGCCCTCGGATTTCAAGAGCGACGGCACGCATCCATCAGTGGAGTCGGGCGTCGCCAAAGCGGGTGGGCTGTTGCTCGGCTTTTTCGGCACGTCGCCGACCACGCGCTGCTGGTTCCTGGCGGATCGAAGCTGTTCGTGACGTCGAGTCGGCGTGGCGCTCGTCTGGTCATGGCGCCTTGCCGATTACCGATGGGCGCCACCAGTCGATGCGGTCGGTGCTCCCGAGCGTCTTGTCAACTGCGGAGGCGCAGGGCTGCGGCGTGGATGTGCTCGAAGCGATGCGCGCCTCCGCCAGGTGCAACGATTCGTTAAGCAGTAGGCGGTGGCGGTGTGAACTGCCCGGGCGTCGCCGAATGAACCACTGCGACCCCGCCGGCCGGGGATCAGAGGCAACCGCAGCTCACGCGCCTCGTCCGGACCGCCTTCGGCCCCCAGAAGTGGAACAGCGGTAAGCGCCCGAGGGCTTCCGTCAGTGCGGTACGAAGCTTCGGCGGCTCGGTGTAAATGTCCGGGATCTTGGCCCGTCCGCCGGACACTGCGGGCGGGGGGGTGACGCTAGAGTCGGCCGAGCTGACTGCTTCAGCAAACGTTGGATAGCTCGCTCCAACACTTCACTTGCGACTGACCCAACTCCCCGCGCAAGGCTCGACGTCGGTCGGGTTGAACGTCGTCACGCGTGCGGACTTGCGTCGCCCCGGCGAAGTTGCCCTGCCCAGAACGTCAGGATGCGCCTCGTAGAGCACGATGCGAGAGCCATGTGCGCGTCGAGTGAAAGTTGTGCGCCGCCTCAACACCACAGCTCACTTGCGAGCGAATCCAATAAGAAGCGAATACGCGGCATCAGCATCGAGAGCGACACGCAATCGTCTTCAAGCGCCTCTTCGTCTGGTGAAGACACGAGCCTGTTGTCGAAGGAGGTGACCCATTCGCGTTACCGGGGGAATGACGCGGTCCGGCTACGCCACCGCACCAATGCGTTGCACCGGGCGCACCTCCGACCGTCGGGTGTTCCCGGGTTGCTGGTGCCACTCCTCGTACGTCCAGCCCTTCTTCAACATCCAATACAAATAGCAGCACAGCGTGATGACGTCATGGCTCCGGGGAGTCGGCGCTTCACACCAGTGGACCCACGAGACTGGAGTCGAGGGCACGGGTTTCCCCACTGCGCGTGAGCGCGAAGCGCACCGTGAGCGGACCGGCGATCTCGAAGACCACCACCGCGCCCAGTGCGACGGTGGTCACGATAGGCGAGAATTGCGGAAAGCGCTGGCGCGTGACGAGCACGAGGCCCACCGCGAGTCCAGCCTGCGCGAGGAGCGCCAGCCCGAGCAGGGGCTGAACGGCCTCTGGCATCCCGATGTGCCGCGCCGCGTACCATGCGCCGCCCAGCTTTCCGCCGGCGCGACACAGCACGTAGATGATGCCCAGCGCGCCGAGCGACGGCAGGAGCCCGACGTTCAGCTCCGCGCCCGCGAGCACGAAGAAGATCACGTAGAGCGGCGGGTCGGTCTGCGAGAGCGCGTCGAACAGTGGGCGACTCTTCGACGAGAGATTCGCCATCGTGGCGCCCACCGTGAGGCTTGCCACCAGCGGCGACAGGTCGAGCATCGTCGCCACCCCGACGGTGAGCAGCACGCAGCCGACGAGCAGCACCAGGGTCTCACCCGACTCCATCACCTTCGACGCCCATGCCGCGAGCAGCAAGCCGGCGAGGAAGCCGAGTGCGGCCGAGCCCACGAGCTGCCAGACGAGCGGGAAGATGGCGCGCACGAGTCCCACCGCCGTGAACTCCGATTGCGCGATCAGCCCGCTCACGTCGAGGATTGCGGCGACCAGGCTGAACGCCACGAGCGCGATGACGTTGTTCAGGCCGATGACGCCCATGACCGCATCGGTGAGCGGGCCGACGGCATTGTTCTCGCGGATCACCATCAGGGTGGACGCCGCGCCGGTGGACATGGCAATCGCGCCGAGGAGCACCGACACCTGCCACGGCTGGCCGGCGACGAGCATCCCGAGGAACACGAGCCCGCCCGCGAGCGCGGACTCCACGAGCGCCAGCTTGAGCAGCCGCCGTCCGATGTGACCGATCTTCTCGATGTCGAACACGCCGCCGATCGAGAAGAGGATGAGGCCGATGCCCACTTCACTGAACACGCGCAGCGCCTCGAGGTTGCGGATCGTCACCCAGCCCAGCACCGACGGTCCCACGATCACGCCGGCCAGGAGGTAGCCGGTGACCTCCGGAATCCGCGCGAAGCGCACGAGGTGCCCGATCATGAGGGCGAACAGCAGGATGAGGCCAAGCGACGCAAGCTCGTTCATTGACCGATGAGGATGCCGTGCTGGATGCCGCCGTGCTCGAACACCACGAACGTCGGCGCAGCGGACATCGAGAGCAGGAGCCGCCGCGCATCTGACTCGTTGCGCACGGGCCGGTTGCCCACCCGCACCAGCCGATCGCCTGCCACCAGCCCTGCCGCCTCGGCTGGCGAGCCATGTCGCACCGAGGTGATGCGTATGCCGCGCGACGATTCCTCCGCGCCGACGGCGATGTCCAGTTCATCGCGCCGGGTGGCACTGGCGGGCGGGTGGGCGAGGCGGATCGTCGAGGTGGACGTCCCGCGACGGCGTACCGCGGCGTGGACGGCGGAATCGCCGGACGTCACGAGGGGCGCGAGATCCGCCAGCTGCGCGACGGGGTGCGAGTCGATCGACATCAGCGCATCGCCGACGCGCAGTTGCGAGGCCACGGCAGACGCGAGATTCACCTCGGTGACGATGACGCCCGAGTCGAGATGGAAGTACGCGCCGAGCCGCCGGTTCAGCGGCGTCACCGTGAACCCGTACATCTCCGGCAGGCGGCGGTTCACCGAGCCGGCTGCGGCGAGCAACTGGCCGAGGCTCGCGACGGGCACCGCCGCCA
>JBBQYZ010000263.1:0-5435 GCA_038208205.1 Gemmatimonadales bacterium
AGTCATGGCCAGCCCTGCGATGATGTCCGGTGAGCAAAGGAGCGGTGCCGGCTCGCGCGCGAGGGCGTGGCGGGCCATTGGGAGACTCGTCGCCACGCGGAACGATCCGCTCGATGCTGGAGCAGTTCCAATCAAGCGCCCAGGCGACCGGCGCAGAGATCCGTAAACGTTCACGAGTGCGTCAGCGATGCCTGCTTGCCCTGTGCCGCCTGCACCGCGCGGTAGATGGCCGAGTAGCCGGTGCAGCGACAGAGGTTGCCCGCCAGGCCGATCCTGATCTCGTCGAGCGAGGCGTCGGCGGCGAGGACCTGGGCCGCCATGATCATTCCCGGCGTGCAGATGCCGCACTGCGCTCCCACCTCGTCCATGAAGCACTGCTGCAGCGGGTGCGTGTCGCCGAGCCCCTCGATCGTCGTGACGCGCGCGCGCTCGGCCTGCGCGAACGGGACGAGGCAGGAGCAGACCGGCGCGCCGTCGATCAGCACCGTGCACGCGCCGCACTCCCCTTCGCCGCACCCTTCCTTGGTGCCCGTCAGCCCGCACTCCTCGCGCAGCACGTCGAGCAGTCGCCGCATCGGGTGCGCCGTCACGTCGACGGCGGATCCGTTCAGAGTGAATTGCACGTCAGCAGCGTCTCGGGAATGGCGGGGATCTCGCGCAGGTCGAGGCCGAGGTGGCGGAGCGCGTTGACGACGGCGGGCGCCGGCCCATCCATCGGCAGCTCGCCCAGCCCCTTGGCGCCGAAGGGTCCGCCCTCGTAGGGATTCTCCAGCATGACGACGTCGATCACGGGGGTGTCGAGCGTGGTGGGGATCGTGTAGTTGGTGAGCGTCGGGTTGGCCATCGCGCCGTCGCGCATCACCACGCGCTCGAGCAGCGCGTAGCCGAGTCCTTGCACGGTGCCGCCCTCGATCTGTCCCAGCGCGAGCGCCGGATGGATTGGCCGCCCGAACTCCTGGACCGCGGTCACGTGGGTCGGTCGCGCTTCATACGTGTCCCGGTCGAGCTCCAGCTCCACGACGTCGCAGCCCCACCCGTACGTGGGGTACGCGTCGCCCTGATAGGTGTCGTCGTCCCAGTTGATCCAGGGCGGCGGCACGTGCTCCAGGATCACCGACAGGGGGCCGACCTGGTCGTAGTACTCGGCCGGGGTGCGACCGGCGAGCTGCGCCTTCATCTCCTCGGCGCACCGCTCGAGGATCTTGCCGACCACCATGCAGGTGCGGCTCGCCACGGTGGGGCCGCTGTCGGCCGAGATGGCGGTGTCGGGCATCGCCACCTCGATGCTCTCATATGGAAGGCCGAGGGCGTCGGAGACGATCTGCGCGTGCATCGTGCGCGTCCCCTGGCCGATCTCGGTGCTGGCCACGAGGATGCGCGCGCCGGTCGGCGTGAGGTCCAGCCGCGCCCTGGACTTGAGGCGCTCCTCGCCGGCGCCGGTGAATCCCGCGCCGTGATAGAAGAGGGCGAGGCCGATCCCCTTGTTCGTTCCCTTGTACGCCTCGCGCTTCCGCCGGAAGTCGGTGCGCGTCACCGCCTCGCGCAGCACCTCGAGCGCGCTGGCGTCCCCACGGAGGACCTGGCCAGTGGCGGTGGTGTCGCCGGGCCTGAGCGCGTTGATCTCGCGCAGGGTCACCGGATCCATTGCCAATCGCTCGGCGATGCGGTCCATGTGGACCTCCATCGCGAACTCCGTCTGCGGCGCCCCGAAGCCGCGAAAGGCGCCGTTGGGCGGGGTGTTCGTCTTCATCGCCCGGGCGCGGATGCGCGTGTGGTCGCACCGGTAGGGGCCAGCGGCGTGGATGGAGCCGCGCGACAGCACCACCTCGCTGAGCGTCGCGTAGGCGCCGCCGTCGATGATCACCTCGACCTCCATCGCCGTGATGAGCCCTTCGCGCGTGAGGCCAGTGCGGTGCCGCACAATGGACGGGTGGCGCTTGGTGGTCGCGATCATGTCCTCGACCCGATCGTAGATGATCTTGACCGGACGCCCCGACTTGATCGCCAGCAGCGCCGCGTGGCCGGCGATCATGCTCGGATATTCCTCCTTGCCCCCGAAGCCGCCGCCGGTCTCCGTCTGGACGACACGCACCTTGGCGGCGGGACCGAACAGGCTCCTGAGTGCCTTGTGCGCATAGAAGGGGCACTGCATCGAGCCGTATACCGTGACGCCGCCGTCCTCGGGCACGGCGATCACGCCGTTCGTCTCGATGTAGACATGCTCCTGGTGCCCGGTGCGATACTCGCCCTCGACCATGATCTCGGCGCCCTCGAGCGACGCGTCGACGCCGCCCTTCTCGATCGTGATCGTCTTGAAGGTCGTGTCCGACTGCTCGGGGTCGTACTGCGGCTCGGCGGTCTCGTACTCGATCACCACGTTGGCGGCGAGCAGGGTGTCGCGGTCCTCGTGCGCCAGCAGCAGGATCGGCTCGGCCATGTGCTCGACCGTGCGCTCGACGAGAAAGGGCTGGTCGTCCACGATCAGGGCGACGACGTTGCGGCCTCCCGGCGGGATGTCGCGGTGGTCGACGATCGTGAAGCCGGTGGTGTCGAAGTCGAGGACGACCGACTTGACCCGGCCGCACGCGATCGTGGACCTCACCGTTCGCCCGTGGAGCATCCCCGGCAGCACGATGTCGTCGGCGTACCGCGTGCGGCCGGTGGCCTTGCCGATGCCGTCCTTGCGGGAGACGCTTTTGCCGACGGAGGGGGACATGGAAGTAAGAGAGTTATCGGCGGCGGGGCGCGCAACCCTGACGAACCGGGTGGGAAGTGGGAGGTGGGAAGTGACGACGAAGGGCACACCGAGCTGGCTCTGGTGTGCCCTTCGTCGTTCGAACCTCCCACCTCCCACCTCCCACCGTCGTTCACACCGGAAACAGCATCTCCCGGTACTTGGGCAGCGGCCACAGCTCATCCGCCACCTTGAGCTCCAGCGCATCGGCGCAGTCGCGCACCGCGGCCATCGCGTCGGCGCCGGTGCCCGTGAGGTGCTTGGCCTGCTTCGGCAGGTCGTCGTGCATCCCTTCGGCCTGCTCGATCGCCGCTTCCAGCCCATCGCGCCCGGTGCGGAGCGATTCGATCATCGCGCCGATCTCGTTGGCCGCGGCGATCTGTGGCACGCTGGTGATTCCCGCCGAGACGGCGTGCGACGCCGCCGCCGCCAGCGAGCCCGCGTAGGCGAACGACGCCGGCAGCACCAGGGTGTCGACGATCTCCTTGAGCGTGTGCATCTCGATCAGCATGTCCTTGACGTACCGCTCCAGCCGCACGTGATAGCGCGACTCCAGCTCGGCCTTGTTGAAGATGCCGAGCTTGGTGAGCAGGGTGCGCGACTGGCGCGTGACCAGCTGCTCCAGCGCCTCGGGGGAGCGGCGCAGGTTGGGCAGGCCGCGCTGGGCGGCCTCCTTCACCCACTCGTCCGAGTAGTTGTTTCCCTCGAACCGGATCGACGCGCTCTCCTGGAAGGCCTCGCGCACCACGGCGAGCACCACGTCGTCCACCGACTTGCCCTTCTTGAGCCGCGCCTGGATCTCCTCGGTGATCTCGCCGAGCACCTCGGCCACCGCCGCGTTGAGCAGCACGATCGGGAAGGCGATCGACGCCGACGAGCCCACGGCGCGGAACTCGAACTTGTTGCCGGTGAAGGCGAAGGGCGACGTGCGGTTGCGGTCCGTGTTGTCGCGTTCGATCTCGGGCAGGCGCGCGACGCCGAGCTTGATCATCGCCTGCGCCGCGTTGGTGCTGCTCTTCCCGTCGGCGATCGCTTCGATCACGCGCGTGAGCGTGGAGCCCATGAACACCGAGATGATCGCCGGCGGGGCCTCGTTGGCGCCCAGGCGGTGCTCGTTGCCGCTGCTCGCGATGCCGGCGCGCAGCAGGCCGGCGTGACGGTGCACCCCCTTGAGGATGGCGGCGAGGAAGACCAGGAAGCGCAGGTTCTGGTGCGGCGTCTTGCCCGGCTTGAGCAGGTTCACGCCGTCGAGCTCCGTGTTGGCCGCGGCGACCGAGAGCGACCAGTTGCAGTGCTTGCCGGACCCATTGATGCCGGCGAAGGGCTTCTCGTGCAGCACGGCCTGGAGGTCGTGCCGGAGCGCGACCTTCCGCAGGGTGGCCATCACGAGCTGGTTGTGGTCGACGGCGATGTCGCTCTCCTCGAACAGCGGCGCCATCTCGAACTGCGAGGGCGCGACCTCGTTGTGCCGCGTGATGATCGGCACGCCCAGCTTGTAGAGCTCGTGCTCCACCTCGCTGATGCACGCCTGGATGCGCTCGGGAATGCCGCCGAAGTAGTGGTCCTCGAGCTGCTGCCCGCGCGGCGGCGGCGCGCCCACGAGCGAGCGGCCGGCCATCACGAGGTCGGGGCGCAGCGCGAAGTGCTCGCGGTCGATCAGGAAGTACTCCTGCTCGGCGCCGAGGGTGGTGTAGACGCGCTGCACGCCGGTGTCGCCGAGCAGCTCGAGCAGGGCGATCGCCCGCTCGGAGAGGACGTCGGAGCTCCTGAGCAGCGGCGTCATCTCGTCGAGCGCCTCACCGTTGTAGCCGATGAACACCGAGGGCACGCACAGCGTCCGCGTGTTGCCCGACTCCACGATGAACACCGGGCTCGCCGGGTTCCACGCCGTGTACCCGCGCGCCTCCCAGGTGGCGCGCAGGCCGCCGCTCGGAAAGCTCGACGCATCGGGCTCACTCTGGATCAGCTGCGCGGCGGTGAACTGCTCCATCGGCTGCCGGTTGTCGTCGAAGCTCAGAAAGGCGTCGTGCTTCTCGGCCGTGAGCCCCGTCTGGGGCTGGAACCAGTGGGTGAAGTGGGTCACCCCGCGGCTCAACGCCCACTCCTTGATGACCTGCGCCACGACGGGCGCGATCTCGAGATCCAGCTTCTTTCCATGCCGGATCGCCGCGGCGAGCTTGATCGAGACCTCCTTCGGCAGCTTGTCGCGCATCTGGCGCGCGCCGAAGGTGTTGATGCCGAAATACGCCGACGTCGGCACCATGTCGGCCCCGTCACCGTTGTCGAGCGAGACACGAGGCCCGCGCGCGATGAGATCGCGGAGAGTGGATTTGCGTGAGGGAAGGCTCGGAGCGGTCATGGACGCGGACCTGAGGGAAAGGGCTGAGCGAGGTGCTGCGAGAATGATGGCAATTCCGCACCAACAGCACAGAAAGTAAAGCAAAATATCAAAACAGTGGTCCTAGTTTGGCTTTTGACCCAGATTTCATGCACGATTGGCACTCTACGTGATACGATCCAGCTCGCGGAGCCGAGGCACCAGTCGCGCCGTCAGGCCCACGACCAGCAGGGCGGCCGCTCCTCCCAGGACCACTGCGGGCACCGTGCCCAGAAGCCGGGCCGCCACCCCCGACTCGAAGGCGCCCAGCTCATTGGAGGAGCCGATGAACACTGAGTTCACCGCCGAGACGCGCCCCAGCAT
>JBBQYZ010000264.1:0-5412 GCA_038208205.1 Gemmatimonadales bacterium
CGGCACGGCAGCCCAGATCGAGTTGGCCGCCATCGAGCTCGCAGACGCGCTCGAATCCGCCTCGCAGGCGCTCCGAGTGCCTCTCCTGGCCGTCGCCTGCACCGACTCACCCGAGTTCCTCGCCGATCCGGGCAACGACGCGCTGGTTCAGCGGCTCGAGCGTGACCTCATGGCGCGGTTGCAGCGAGTCAGCAACGTCCAGTTCGTCGGGGCGGAGCAGCTGCGGGGGTGGTATCCCGTACTCGATCATCACGACGCCCGCGGCGAGCACCTCGGGCACATTCCTTACACGGCTGCCTATTTTGCTGCCTTGGCGACCCTGCTGGCGCGCCGCCTCGACGCGCTACGGCGGTCACCGTTCAAGGTGATCGTGCTCGATTGCGACAATACGCTCTGGCGTGGCGTGGTCGGCGAAGACGGCCCGACTGGCGTGCAGCTGACGCCGGCCTTTCTGGCGTTGCAGCGCTTCATGGTCGCTCAGCACGATGCCGGGATGCTCATCGCAATCTGCAGTAAGAACAATGAGGAGGACGTCGAGGAGATCTTCAGCCTGCGGCCGGAGATGCCACTGCTCCGTCATCACGTCGTGGCATGGCGAGTGAACTGGGATCCCAAGTCCAGCAACATCCGCGCACTCGCCGCGGAGCTCGACCTCGGGCTCGACAGCTTCATCTTCGTGGACGACAACCGCAAGGAGTGCGCGGAAGTCGCGGAACAGTGTCCCGAGGTGTTGACGGTACTCCTGCCCGAGGTGGAGGAAGACATTCCCGATTTTCTCGCCCACGTCTGGGCGTTCGACCACTGGCAGACGACCACCGACGACAAGAACCGCACGACCGTGTACGCGCAGAAGCTGGAGCGCGGCAAAGTCGAGAAGCAGGCCTCCAACATCGCCGACTTCATCGCCAACCTGCAGCTCGCGATCGACGTGCAGGCGGTTCGACCGGAGCACCTGCCGCGCGTCGCGCAGCTGACGCAGCGCACCAACCAGTTCAACCTGACGACCGTTCGCCGGACCGAAGGTGAGATTCAGCAGCTGCTGCGGGACGGATTCCAGTGCCTCACCGTGGATGTCTCCGACCGTTTCGGGGACTACGGCCTGGTGGGCGCAGTGATCTATCGCGGCGACGGCGAGGCTCTCGTCGTCGATTCCTTCTTGCTGAGCTGTCGCGCCCTCGGCCGCGGCGTCGAGCACTTCATCGTCCGGCATCTGGGATCGCAGGCCCGGACTGCGGGGTTGCAGCGGGTCGACCTGTCGTTCGTGCCGACCGCCAAGAACAGTCCGGCGCGCCAGTTTCTCGAGAGCTTCGGTCCAGACCTCCGGCGCGACGCGGCCGGAGCAAGCGTCTTCCGCCTTCCTGTGGCGTTCGCCGAGTCGGTATCCTATCGCCCCGACGCAGCCGTCGTGGTACCTGAGGAGGGAGCGAGCAGGAAGACGAAAGCGCCGGTCAACTCCCGCGAACGGGCCGACTACGCGCGCATCGCGCTCGAGCTTCGGTCTCCCGCTGCCGTGGCCGAGAAGGCCCGAGCACGGAACCGGCTAGCTCGGACGATCGCGCCGGCCGACCTCCCCAAGACGGGGCTGGAACGGCGGCTCGCCGAGATGTGGGCCGACATGCTCGGCGTCGATCAGGTGGGAGTGCACGATGATTTCTTCGACCTCGGCGGCAGCTCGCTGCTCGCTGTTCAACTGCTCTCGCGCATCATCGACACCTTCGCGAACGAGAATCTCACCCTCAGCAGCGTGCTCGCGGCGCCGACGGTGGAGGAGTTCGGTCGGTTGCTCGAGGCGGGCGGTGCGACGGAGTACCGGTCGCTGGTGCCGATGCGCGCTCGTGGATCGCGCCCACCCTTCTACTGCGTGCACGGTGCCGGCGGGAACGTGCTCAGTCTGCGAGACCTGGCGATGGCGATGCCAGCCGACCTTCCCTTCTACTGTCTTCAGGCGCGTGGCCTGGATGGGAGGACGGAGCCATTCCACTCGGTCGAAGAGACCGCCGCGCACTACGTGAAGGAGATCCGCGACTTCCAGCCGAGCGGCCCGTACTACTTCGGCGGGGGATGCTACGGCGGGCTGGTGGCGCTGGAGATGGCTCGTCAACTGCGTGAGCAGCAGCAGGATGTCGGACTGCTGACGCTGATCGATACGTACAACCACGCGTACGGAAGCATGCTGCCCAAGCCCATGTTTCTCTACTACAATGCGCGCTTCGTCCTCCGGCGGGCGATTCACCACCTCACACGCCTCGCGCAGCTCGAAGCGGGAGAGCGAGGCCAGTATCTTCGGGGCCGTCTCGCGGGACTGCAGCGGCATCTGCGCGGCTTCGGATCCGTGGTGTCGGGTCGCGTTCGCACCCAGGTCGTCGGAGATCCCCCGCCCGGCATCCCGATGCCCGAGTCTCACCATGGCGATTTTCACCGCACGCTCGCGCGCGTGGTGGACGCGAATCTCGAGGCGCAGCGCAAGTTCGTGCCGAAACCGTACGACGGATCCGTTCTCCTGTTCCGCGCCGGCGATCGATTCGTCGAGCCGTATCAGGACCGCTACCTTGGGTGGGGACCAGTGATACGGGGTCGGATCGAGGATCACGTCGTTCCCGGCAACCACGCCGATTTCACCTTCCAGCCGTTCGTCCAGGTGCTCGCCGAGCGTCTGGACCTCTCGCTGCGAGAGGCCGAGCAGCACTCCGACGACTAGGGGCGGCTCCCTCGGGTATCACGCACTGGTTTGGTCTGCAGTTCCGCTGACGGCCAGAAGGTGCTGGTCGAGACGATATTCACGACGCTTCGGCAACCATCCCGCAAAGCCGCTCGCCCATGCCTCGAAGGTCGCGGCCGAGTGTGCGCACGTATCGATGAACCTCGGCAGCAGCAGGTGGTCGTCGGTCGGAGCGGCAATGCCCGGCACACAGGTGGTGGCGTATTCCACCCCGGCATCGCGAAGCCACGGCAGAAACTCGCCGTGATAGACTCCGCTCGGATAACAGAAATGCATCAGCTTCGACGTGGCGCCGCGCATCGCGTGGATACGGCGAGCGTTGTCGCGTAGCTCCCGCTGGAACTTCGCGTGGTCGACTGGCACACGATGTCGATGCGTGTGCAGCTGGACGTCGACGAGCTCGGAGGGGAGCTCGGCAACCGTTTCCGGGGACATGAGACGCAGCACCGCACTCGACCGTACTTCGTCGTAATCGACGCTCAGCATTCGGGCCGCCTGCGCGATCAGGGCCTCCTTGGCCGTGGCGTCGAGAGCACGGCGCGCCCCCCAGGCACGAATCGCGGCGTGGGCGCGATGGCGCTGATGCAAGTCAGCAACCGGCAGCGGGGTCGAGCTGCCGCAGAGCGAGGCCACATCCCCGCCGCTGTTCCGACCGCGCCACAACACGTACGAAATCATCGTGTCGAACACGGGTAACCGCGTGTCGGAGTAGTAGGTGGTGAGATACACGGTCGCCGGTGCGCTAAATTCCCGAAGTACCGGAAGCGCGGCCCGCTCGAAGTCGATTGCCCCGTCGTCGAAAGTGAGCGCCACGCTCCGGTGTGGCAGCGTCCCCGCCGTGAGACGACGGCACGCTTCGTCGAGCGGAAGGATGGTGTACCGGTGGTCGCGCAGATGCCGCAAGCGGCGACGCAGGAGATCCGCGGTGACGTACAACTCCCCGTTCCATTCGTGCTCGTCCTTCAGAGCAACGCCATGGTAGCAGAGGATGAGCAGACGACGCCGGCGCCACTCGCTGTCACGAACCAGTGCCAGCAGGCCGGCACGTTGCACCGCGCGGAAGAGCAGTTCTTTCGGTCGCATCAGTCGCTAGAACGCTGTCCGTCGAAGAGAAGTTGGCCGTCCCGGGCAGGCGGTAGATGCCCGTTCCTGCGTACGTTCCAATGATAGCCGTCGGACGGACTGCCAGCCTCGCGAACGACGAAGGGTCGGCGATCGCCGACCCTTCGTCGTTCTTCTCCTTCGACGTTCAATCAGCGCGCGGGATTCCCGGACTGGCATTGTCCCCCGACGCGCTCGACCCGAATGACGACGCGTTTGGCTGCTGACGTGACGCGCCGCCGGAGTTGTTCCCCCCCATCGGTGCTCCGATCGCCTTCTTCACGTCGTTCGCGAGCCCTTCGATCTTCTGCTCGATCGCGCCGTGGAAGCCATGCACCACCTGCGAGACGAGGTCGTCGAGCACCGACCCGAGCCGGTTGCTGGCACCCTTGGTCGCCGTGAGTGTGGCTGCCGTCGCCTTCACGTCGGCCTGGGAACCGCTGAGCAGATAGCCCGCCCCGACGGCCAGCGCGAGCGCGGGCCAGGGGTTTTCCTTCACCATCTGTGCGACGTTCATCTTCTGCTCCAATTCCTGCAGCGTGTCCGAGATCCGATTTCGCGTCAGCTCGATGTCGCGCCGGACGTCAGCCGTTGTTTCAGCCATTCCTTGTCCTCCTTGAGCGTCGCGACCGTTTCGTGCGGTGCGAGCGCGGCCGGCGAGAGCTGCGCGCGCCCCCGCATTGCGAACCAGGCGGCGAGGCCGCCGGTGATGAGAGTGAAGAGCAGCGCCGCGACCCAGTAGAGGTCACGTGGCAGCCACTGATCGCCGATGAGCAGGATCACCCCGGTGAAGAAAGCCAGGGTCCCGAGCAGGAGCAGCACGCCGCCGACGGCGACGAAGCCGGTGCCGCGCCCCGCGGCGGCGGCGGCGGTGCCGAGCTCCAGGCGGGCGAGCCGGACTTCACCGCGCACGAGCTCCGCGCTCCCCTCCGCGAGATCACGGAGCAGGCCCGCGAGCCCGCGGCGGCTGTCGGCGTTCTGATCGACCGCCATGAGTGTCCTCTACTTGCGCAGGGCCTTGCCGAGCAGGTAGCCGAGGCCGACGGCCACGGCCAGCGTGCGACCCGGGTGTTCCTTGACCTGCCGCTCGACGCCGGTCTTCAGCCCATCGAGGTCCGCATCGCGGAGCCAGTCGGCCGAGGCCTGCATGCCACCCGCGAGCTGGTTCGTCGCCTGGCCCATGCGGTTCTCATCCGCCATCGTACCCGCGCTGCCGCCGGTCGCCGCCATGCCGGCGGTCTGCCCGCCGCCTGCGCCCTGCGTGCGCAGCCGCTCGGCGCCCGACTCGAGTGCGTCGGCGAGCGACGTCTTGAGGCCGCCCGCCCGCTGGCGAACCTGCGAGCCTACGTCGGAGAGCTTCTCACCAGCGGTGCTGGCGGCGCTCTTGGCGCGATCCGCGATTCCGCTCGCGTCGGTCGAGCTGTCGCGGGAGAAGCTGGAATCCGCCGTGCCGCCGCTCATGCCGGAGCCGCTCATGCCACCGCCACCCATCCCACTCCCGCTCATGCTGCCGCCCGTCGAGCTACCGCCGTAGCCACCGCCAGACGCGTTGCCCTGCGACCCGGCCTGCGACCCGGTGCTCGATCCCATGC
>JBBQYZ010000265.1:0-5360 GCA_038208205.1 Gemmatimonadales bacterium
GGTCGCGGGGGCTCGAGTGGCCGGCGCCGCATCTTCCCGAGCAGTAACACGACGCCAGCGACCAGCCAGCGCCTCATTCCGTGTCCCGCTTCCCGATCAGGCGGATGAACACCAGCAGCGCGAAGAGCCCGAGACCCCAGGCGACCATGCCCTCCGGTACCGGGCCGATGTCGAAGAGACCCCAGCCGCCGCGGTTGTCGGGATGCTTGGCGTACTCGACGTAACGGGCGATCGACGCGATGTCGCGGTCGGAGATCTGGTCTGGCCCGAAGCGCGGCATCACCCACGGGCCGATCCGGATCGCCTCCGCGATCTGGCGCGGCGTCGACTTGAGCAGCGTCGGCGCGAACCCTCCGGTCACGACGCCGCCGCGCGCAACGATCTGATGGCAGGCGGCGCAGTCCCGCGTGAAGAGCGCCTGGCCGTCGCTGACACTGCCCGTGACGACGTCCACGGAGGGAACCTCAGGACCGCCGAGCGAGCCGATGTACGCGACGAGGTCGTCGAGCTGCGCCTGCGAGTACGTCAACCGGTGTCGTTCGGGCTGCGAGCGCGGGTCGTCGATCGGCATGCGCCCGGTGGAGAGGTAGAAGTCGGCCGCGGCGGCCCCCACACCGTGGAGCGACGGCCCGCGTGCGTGGACCCCCCTGGCATCGAGCCCATGGCATCCGGAGCAGCCTTCGCGGAACAGCATCCGCCCATGCAGCGAGTCGGCTGCCTGGGCACCCGGCGCGAGCACGAGCGCAAGGAGCAGGGCGACCCGCCTCACCACGCTCATCCGGCCCTCCGCGCCGCCAGCAGCTCGCGCGCGACCCCGCCGACGCCGGCGATCAGGGCAGTGGCGCCGACGTACGCGAGCCATGCTCCGAGCAGGAGCGCGTTCAGCAGCAGGACCATGCCGACGACGAGGATCAGCACGCTGAGGCTGAGATCCGAGACCCGCCGCGACCGGTTGCGCGCCGGCTGCCTGGCTGCCAGACCGAGGCCCAGGACGACCGCCGCGACTGCGGAGATCCCCAGGAGCCCGGGCGGAAGCGGGTCATCCGTCCAGACCGCGAGCACCGAGGCGAGCACGCCGAGCCATAAGGCCCAGACGAGCACGGCGACCGCGTCCCCCCTCACGGCTCCACCCGGTCGAGCAGCGGCGCGTACGAGCGCACCTCCGGCAGCGAGTCGAAGTTGTGGCGCGGCGGCGGCGAGGTCGTCCACCACTCAAGGGTCTGTCCCCCCCATGGATCCGCGCCGGCAACGACGGGGCGTCGGAGCGACGCCCAGAGGTTTACGAGGAAGACGAGCACCGACAACCCGATCACGTACGAGCCGGTCGTCGAGAGGAAGTTCAGCGTCGCGAGGTCAGCGACGTTCGGGTAGTCGGCGATCCGCCGCTGCATCCCCTCGTAGCCCGCGAGCAGCATCGGGAAAAAGGTCAGGTTTGCGCCGACGAACATCAGGACGAAATGCAGCTTCCCGAGCCCCTCGCGCAGCAGCCGGCCGGTCGCCTTCGGGAACCAGTAGTAGACCGCCGCAAAGAGGCCGAACAGCGACCCCGCAAAGAGGGTGTAGTGGAAGTGGCCGACGACGAAGTACGTGTCGTGGACGTGGTAGTCGATCGGCGGCGAGCCGACCATCACACCGGTCAGCCCGCCGATCAGGAACAGTAGGAGGAAGCCGATCGCGAACAGCATCGCCGCGCTCAGCCGGATCCGCCCGCCGACCATCGTCCCGATCAGGTCGAAGTACTCGACTCCCGCAGGGACGACCAGCGCCGCCGACGTGAGGGCGAAGTATTTGTTCGTCACCTGCCCGGTCGTGAACATGTGGTGTGCCCAGACGGACATCGAGAGGCCTGCGAACGCGAGCAGCGAGAGCACCATCGCCGAGTAGCCGAAGAAGCGGCGCCCGGAGAAGACCGCGATCACCTCGGCCACGGCACCGACGAAGGGAAAGAACATCACGTACACGACCGGGTGCCCGTAGAACCAGAACAGGTTCTGGTAGGCGATCGGGCCGCCCGCGGAATCGAAGACGCCGCCGTAGTGGCGGTCGTAGAAGAGCAGGGCCATCGCCACGATCAGCACGGGGAACGAGGCGAGCACCATGAAGCAGGTGACGACCATCGTCCAGGAGAAGACCGGGATCCGCAGCAGCGTCATCCCCGGGGCGCGGAGCCGCAGGATCGTCGCGAGCACGCAGCCGGCGAGCAGAATCGCCCCCGAGGTGGCGAGGATCACGCCGAAGATCCAGACGTCCTGCCCGTACCCCGGTGAGCCGCGGACGCCGGAGAGCGGGTAGAACGCCGTCCACCCCGACTTGGCGGCGCCGTGCTGCGTGAGAAAGCCGAAGAACATCGTCAGCCCGCCGCCGAGGACCAGCCAGTCGCCGCCGAGTGCGATCCGTGGTGCGGCGATCTCCGCGGCGCCGACCTGCAACGGCACGATGTAGACGCCCAGTGCGAGCGCCAGCGGCGTCACGACCAGGTAGATCATCCCGGAGCCGTGCATCGTGAACAGCTGGTTGTAGGTGTCCTCGGAGACCACTTGGAGCCCCGGGCGCGCGAGCTCGGAGCGCATCAGCAGCGCGATCACGCCGCTGAGGAGGAAGAAGCCGAAGGCATTCGTGGCGACCCGCAATCCGACGACCTTGTGATCCGCCGAGCCGAGCCAGCCGATCAGGCCGACCCGCGGCCGCGGGGTCGCGAGGACGCTCACGTCTGATGCTCCCACTGGGCGAACTGATCCTTGGTGACGACGCGGACGCGGAAATTCATGTCGCCGTGCCGGAGCCCGCAGAACTCCGCGCAACGCCCGAGGTGGGTGCCGACCTCGTCGAAGCGCAGGTCGAAGCGCGTGTGCCTCCCCGGGAACGCGTCACGCTTGAAGCGCGCATCGGCGACCCAGAAGGAATGGATCACGTCGCGCGAGACGAGGTCGAGCTCGACGCGCGTGTCGACCGGCAGGACGAGGTCCGGGATCTGCGCGTCGGTGCCGATCGTGCTTCGCCCCGACTTCGGATAGTCGAAGCGCCACTGCCACTGGAAGGCGGTTACCTTCACCCGTAGTCCCGAGCTCGCCGACACCGGGTCGATGCGGTCCTCCGTGCGGAAGGTGAGCACGACCAGCACGACCGCGACGACCGCCAGCACACCCGCGTAGACCGACTCGACCAGCTTCGCCTCGCTCTTCCGGCTTGGCCCCCCCTCGCGCCGGCGGTAGCGCACGACCGCGAAGAGGACGAGGCCGTAGACGATCGCCGCGACGACGATCATGAGCACGCTGTAGATCGAGAACAGGTGCCCGAACTGGTGGCCCGTGTCACCCAATTCGCCCGCGCCGCCCGGCACCGGCTGAACCTACCGCACCTGCGTTTCGTTAACCGCGTGACACAGCTGACAGCTGGGGTCAGACCCCGTGTCGTAGCCGTAACGAAGTAGTCACACCTTCGGGCTCTTACCCATCCGCGAGAGGCGCGAGGACGAATACCCGGAAGTCCACGCGCGCGCGCTCCGGGTTCCTACCGAACAACGCGAGCGTCCTCTCCACGTCGAGGAACGAGGGAGCTGGGACGAATCCCATGGTTGCCGAGAAGCTGCTGCACGGCCATTCGGCCGGGCTGTCGCAAAGGCGGGCGCGCACCGGGTTCAATTCCGTGTAGCGGATCGCCTCGCGCAGATGCTCATCCGTTTGCACATGCTTCGAGGAGAAACGACTCTCGAAGAGATGCCCGCGGCGGCCGTGGCGCTTGTTGTAGCCCTGGGCGTAACGCTCGTTGAGGAACTTCATCCCCGTCGAAAGGTTTCCGTGAGGCGTCTCCAGGATTCCGTGGTAGTGCGTGCCCATCAAACAGTAAGCCAAGCAGCGCCAGTCGCAGCGGGATGTCGCCTGGGCGAAGTACGTGAAGAAGATCGCTCGCTCGAGGGCATCGACGAGAATCATCCGTCCGTCGACTGCACGCGAGGTGACGTGGAAGTACCCGCCTGCAATGGGTGGCCGCAGCTTACGCACTCCTCCACGGTACGAGCCTGAAGGAACCGGCCTGGATCGAGGCCTCTGCTGGCGCTGTTACGTCACACGTACGGCACAGGGTCAGACCCCCGCCGTTTCGTGTGACGCATCGTCCAAAGGGGAGGTGCCGGAGACCAGTCGCGCCTGCGTCGCCTTGAAGCTCGCGACAACGCGGTCGCCCGGGCGCAGCTCGAGACGCTCGGCCGACGCCGCGGTGATCTCGGCCGTGAGGAGCCGCAGTCGCACGCGGACACGGTTCCCGAGCGGGACCAGTGAGACGATCTCGTCAGGGAGGTGATTCAGCGCCGAGTCGTCGGGCGCCGTCCGAGCGAGTGCGATGTCCCACGGATAGAGGACAAGAGCCGCCTGGCCGACAGCCTCGTCCGTGGAGTAGACCGCGCCGCCGCGCTCGAGCCGGATCACCGTCAGCCTGTCGGGCGCAGGGGCCGCGACCCCTTGGAGGACGTTCGCACCGGCGAAACTCGCGACGAATGGGTCCGCCGGCGCGCCAAGCAGCTCGGCAGGCGGAGCGAGCTGCCGGATTTTGCCCTCGACAAGCACTCCGACGCGATCGGCGAGTGCGGCCGCGTCCTCGAAGTCGTGCGTGACGAGGATTGTCGGCAGCGCGAGCTCGTCCAGCAGCTCGCGGAGCTCGAAGCGCACCCCACCACGGGTATGCGGATCGAGTGCGGCCATCGGCTCGTCGAGCAGCAGCACCGCAGGTCGCCGCGCGAGCGCGCGCGCGAGGGCGACCCGCTGCCGCTCCCCGCCGGAGAGCTCCGCCGGCTTCGCGCGCGCGAGATGGCCGATCCGCAGCCGCTCCAGTAGCCCGTCAGCACGTCCGCCGCCGAAAGCGACGTTCCGCTCGACGCTGAGGTGCGGGAAGAGCGCGTACTCCTGGAAGACGTACCCGACCGAGCGCTCCTCGGGCCGCAACTCGACGCCGCACTCGGCGTCGAACCAGGCCTCGCCCCCACAGGCGATGCGGCCACGCGCCGGCCGGGCAAGCCCCGCGATCGCCCGCAGCACCGTCGTCTTGCCGGAGCCCGACGGCCCGACGAGCGCGACGGTCTCCTCCCCGACGGCGCACGCTAGCTCGAGGTCGAAGCCGCGAAGCGGGACGGCGAAGTCGAGAGCGAGGGCGTCCGAGCTACGCGCCCTGGGCTCGCCGGAGAAACGTCCCGTCAATCTGGCAACGGCTTCGCGACACCATCACCGACGCGGTACAGCGCCACGGGCAGGACTTTGAGCGCGACCAGAATGACAGCGCCGACGAGCACGAAGAGGGCGCTGATCGCGAGCGCGACGTCGAAATCGGCCTCGAACTGCGAGTAGATCGCGAGCGGGAGTGTCTGCGTC
>JBBQYZ010000266.1:0-5322 GCA_038208205.1 Gemmatimonadales bacterium
GTGCGCCGGGCGTGCTCGATCGCGTCCACACCCACCCTCTCAAGCTACCCGGCGATCAGCGGGTCGTCGACATCCGGGCCGGGCCGCGACCCGCGCGACAGGTCAGGCACACCGTGTCCGCGCCCAGGTCGGCGGCAAGCCGGCGCAGCCAGGAACCATGCAGGTGCGCGTAGCAGAGGATGCGACGGCAGCGCTCGCAGACGCCGCCCTTGAGCAGGTCCACGCGCCCGCTGCACTGGTCGCAGTCGGTGCTGATCTGTGAGCTGCGGAAGATCTCGAACGCCATCGTCTCGACGGTGGGAGTGGAGCGCTGGACCGGGGCGAACCCATGCTCCTGTAGATTACCCCGCGATGTCTTCCGCGTCCCATCCCGCCCTGCCGATCGACGACGCGCTGCCCGCGCTCCTGGGCGCCCTGGCCGCCGGCAACACCGCCGTGCTGCAGGCGCCTCCAGGCGCGGGAAAGACTACCCGGGTGCCACTCGCGCTGTGGGATGCGCCGTGGTTGGGATCGGGTCGCATCGTGATGCTCGAGCCGCGGCGCCTCGCGGCTCGCGCGGCGGCGCGGCGGATGGCGGGCGCGCTCGGGGAGGCGGTCGGTGGGCGCGTCGGGTTCCGGGTGCGCGGCGAGACTCGGGTGTCGGCGCGGACGCGCGTCGAGGTGGTCACGGAAGGTGTGTTGACGCGCATGCTGCACGCGGACCCCACGCTCGAGGGCGTCGGGCTCGTGATCTTCGACGAATTTCATGAGCGCAGCCTGCAGGCGGACCTGGGACTCGCCCTCGTGCTCCAGGCGCAGGAGCTCGTTCGTCCCGACCTGCGCGTGGTAGTGATGTCGGCGACGCTCGACGGCCTCGCGGTGGCGCAGCTGTTGGGCGGTGCCATCGTGGTGACCAGCGTCGGGCGCGCGCACGCGGTGCACGTGCGCTACCTGCCGCGCCGGGCGGATCAGCGGATCGAAAGTGCCGTGGCGTCCGCGGTGCGCGCGGCGCTGGCGCGGGACGAGGGAAGCGTGCTCGCGTTCCTGCCTGGCGCCGGTGAGATCCGCCGCACCATGGCGCTGTTGGACGACACTCCCCTGCCCCGCGACGTGTGGCTGCGTCCCCTGTATGGCGATCTGTCTCCCGAAGCCCAGGACGCCGCGATCGCCCCGTCGATCGTGGGCGAGCGCAAAGTCGTGCTCGCGACCTCGATCGCCGAGACCAGCCTCACGATCGACGGCATCGGCGTGGTCGTGGACTCCGGGGTGACGCGCGTGCCGCGGTTCTCGCCGCGGTCGGGTATGACGCGACTCGAGACGGTGCGTGTCTCGCGCACGTCGGCCGAGCAGCGCGCCGGACGGGCGGGGCGCACGGGGCCGGGCGTCTGCTATCGCCTGTGGGCGGCGGAAGAGCACGCGGCGTTGTTGGAGCGCGCCACCCCGGAGATCCTCGAGGCGGATCTCGCCGCGCTCGCGCTCGACCTGGCCGCGCTCGGCGTACGTGACGTGTCGACGCTGCAGTGGCTCGACGAGCCGCCCGCGGCCGCGCTCTCTCAGGCGCGCGAGCTGCTGTACGCGCTCGAGGCGCTGGAGGCCGACGGCGGGGTCACGGTGCACGGGCGCGCGATGTCGTCGCTTGGCGTGCACCCGCGGCTGGCGCACATGATCGTCCGGGGGCGTGAGTCGGCACAGGGTGCCAGTGCGTGCGTCGTCGCCACCCTGCTGGAGGAGCGCGACGTGCTGCGGCGTGATGCCGCGCGGCGCGACGTCGATCTCGCGCTGCGCGTGGGGATCGTGGCGGGGGACGATCGCGCGCCGCACCACGAGGTCGATCGTGAGGCGCTTCGACGCGTGCGCACGGCGAGCGGTGCGCTGCGGCGACAGGCGGGTGTCGGCGATGGCGAGGCCGTCGATCCGTCGGCGACGGGATGGTTGCTCGCGCTCGCGTACCCGGACCGCGTGGCGCAGCGGCGCGCCGGCACGGGTGAGCGGTTCCTGCTGCGCAACGGTGTCGGCGCGGTGCTGGACGACGCCGGCGGACTGGCGGGCGCTCCCTTTCTCGCCGTCGCCGATGTGGACGGCCGGCTGCCGCACGCCAGGATATTTCTCGCCGCCGCACTCGAACGGTCCGACGTCGACCGCCTGTTCGGTCAGCAGGTGGAGCATGAGGTGGCAGTCGAGTGGGATGCAACGGCGGGCGCCGTCGTCGCGCGGCGGCGCGATCGGCTCGGGGCGCTCGTGCTGCGAGAGGTCGCGACGCGCGACGCCGACGATGCGGTGGTGATCCCTCTCCTGCTGCGGGCGATCGCGCGCGGCGACGGCCTCGCGCTGCCGTGGACCAGCGAGGCGCAGCGGCTGCGGGATCGGATCACGTTCATGCGGAAGCTGGACGGCGAGTGGTCCGACGTGAGCGACGACGCACTGTCCGCGGGCGAGTGGCTCGCTCCCCACCTGGCGGGCGTTCGGCGGCGGGGGGAAGTGGAGCGCATCGGTCTCGCATCGATCCTGCTGGACTCCCTCACCTGGCAGCAGCGGCGCGACCTCGACGTGCTGGCGCCGACGCACGTCGTTGTGCCGAGCGGCTCGCGCATTCCGGTGGACTACGCGGCTGCAGAGACGCCGGTGCTCGCCGTTCGGTTGCAGGAAATGTTCGGGCTCGTCGACACACCGCGCATCGCGGGCGGACGAGTGGCGCTGACGCTGCAGCTGCTCTCGCCCGCGCGACGACCGGTCCAGGTCACGCGCGATCTCGCCGGCTTCTGGCGAACGTCGTACGCGGAGGTACGGAAGGAGCTTCGCGGCCGATACCCGAAGCACGAGTGGCCGGAGGATCCGCTCTCGGCAGCGCCGACCCACCGCGCGAAGCCGCGCCGGCGGGACGGGTGAACGCAGGACGGGGGGCCGCGCGCGCGCGGCCCCCCGTCCTCTGTCACGATGCGACGGTCAGAACTGCACGCCGAACGAGATGGGGATGTACTGATAGCGGGTCAGCTCATTGTCGTTCCCGAGCATCAGGTGGTAGCGTGCCTCGAGAAAGGTGCTGATGCTGCCCAGCGGGAAGCGGATGCCGCCGCCCGCGTTCACGCCGGCAACCGTCCTGCTGCTGGTCCCGGAGGGGAATCCAGTCGGTATGTCCAGACGACGGTTGTAGATCCCGAGGCCGCCGATCAGGTACGGCGCAGCCGAGGTGGGACCGAGGCTGAGCACGGCATTGGCCGTGCCCGAGGCGATGCGGGTCGTACCATTGCCGCCCTTGAAGTCGAAGCTGCTGAAGCCGCCCTCGATGCGGGCGCCGACAGGCACGATCGGCGCGCCGAACGCGACGCCGACGTTGACGTTGTAGCCGGAGTTGACGCCGTCGCGGAGATCGCTCACGGGCACGGAAAGGCCGCCGGAGACGAGGATCGAGGTACTGAGCTGCGCGTGCGCGGCGGTCGGGATGGCGGCGACGGCCGAGAGCGCGAGCGCAACGAGTAACCGACGAGTCATGCTGGTTCCTCCGAAGATGAGTTGTGCGCCTCGGACAATTCCAGACGCATGCCAGAAAGCGGGTCCGTGTCGCGAGGACGACTCGGCTCGGCCAGCGCCACAGCTGCGGTGTCGCAACGATCGACATCGACGGCTGATGGAGGCGCTCGCGGACTATTGGCCGCGGCACGCTTTTAGTATCCTAATGCTTAAGGAGAATATCTTGTCGGGACGATCTATATTGTTATCCTAAAATTTTAGGAACTTTGTAATGCGATCCTATAGCGTTACCGTGGCGTCACTTGCGATGCGAGCCCCAACCAAGTGGCTGGACAACCTCATCTCCCAGCATATCATCTCGGGCATCGCCTCCGCTCGACGGGGCGTCTCGCGCCGTATCTCCTATGGCGCCCTGCTGCACCTGACACTCGCTCGCGAGCTGCACACGGAGCTGGGGTTCGGCGTCCGCGACTCGCTCAAGATGGCGGGGTCGCTCCTCGAGCCGGGATCGGGCGGTGTCCATCACAGTGGGCACCTGAGTGTCGCATGTGATCGCGCTGCGCTCGAGCATGACCTGGGGATTCGGCTTCGGGATGCACTCGAATCCGCGCCGGCGCCACCGCGCGGTCGCCCGCCCCGGCGGGGACAAGGGCCTTCCCCGAGCCGTCCGGAATGACGACGGGGCGGGGCGTCTGTCGACGCCCCGCCCCGTGCTCTGTGCGGCTCCGCAGGTGTCAGGGCTTGGAGACGTTCTCCGCGGCCGGACCCTTCGCTCCCTGCACGATGTCGAACGACACCGCATCGCCCTCGGCGAGCGACTTGAAGCCATCGCCCTGAATCGCGCTGTAGTGCACGAAGCAGTCTTTCTCGCCGCCGTCCGGGGTGATGAAGCCGAACCCCTTCGCGTCGTTGAACCACTTGACCTTGCCGGTCGTACGCATGTCCCACTCCTGTGGAAACTGATTGTCTGGGGAGCTGGTGCACCGTACCCCGACAATACCCTGAACCGCGGGCCCACCATTGTCCCGCCGCAACGAACGAGCTGGACCGCCATGCCGGCGCCCAGCAGCGCCGAACATAGCAACGCCAAAAAGATCGGTCAATAGTGACGCAGGACACACCCGAGGGCGCGGCATCGGGCGGAGGACTACGGAAGCACCCGCACCGCCGTCACGTAGTAGTCCGTCTCGCCAAAGCAGCGGACCGGAACCGCGCGGTGCTCCTCGTACGTGAGCGACACCCGAGACCCCATCAACCGGGTGATCTCATGCGCGATGCTGTCGCTCCGCACGCTGAAGGGGAAACGTTCCTGGGAGGCGCCCGGCATGTTCACCATGGCGATCTCCCCCTCCCACGTCTTACAGAGCCACCCCTTCTGGGAGAACTTCTGGATGTACCCTGCGCGGTCGCCGCGCGAGTATGCCCAGTTGAGGGTGATCGTCGTCCACAGGGCGAGGAGCAGAATCGGCAGGATGACGAGGACCCCGAACAGCGTGACACCCCAGTGCCGCTTCCGCTTGGTGCGCGTGGCGGTCGCGGCCGGGACCGCGCGCTCCGTCGTCGCATCATACCGGCTCGTGTCGTCGCGCAACCGATCGTCGTCCATGGGCGTTCTCTCTTTGCAGGTGGGTGATTCCATGCCGGTCGGGGTACGACCAGGCGTAGAAGTTACGCCGCCACCGCGCGCGACGCACGAACGGCCGAGCGCTTAGATTTCTCCTGGTCCTCCGCCCCGCCTCATCGTGTCCTTCGCCGCCCGCCGACCCACCGTCACCGCCATCGTCGGCACCGTCCCAGTCGGGGCGGCGCACCCGATCGTCGTCCAGTCGATGACCAACACCGACACGGCCGACGCACGCGCGACGGCGGAGCAGG
>JBBQYZ010000267.1:0-5322 GCA_038208205.1 Gemmatimonadales bacterium
GAGGACTCGCCGACGGCGTCGTTCGCGGGCCAGCAGGACACCTACCTCAACGTCGTGGGACCGGCGGCGATCCTCCACCACGTCAGCCGCTGCTGGGCGTCGCTCTTCACCGAGCGGGCCGTGACCTATCGCCTGCGCAACGGCTTCGACCATCGGAAGATCCACATGGCCGTGGTCGTGCAGCAGATGGTCTTCCCGCACGCGTCGGGCATCCTCTTCACGGCCGGCCCGGTCACGGGCAACCGGAAGATCGCCACCGTGGAAGCCAGCTTCGGACTCGGCGAGGCCCTGGTCTCCGGCCTGGTGAACCCCGACGTCTACACGGTGCGGGACGACACGATCGTCTCCATGACAGTCGGCATCAAGTTGCTCGCCATTCATGCATCGCTAGCCGGCGGGACGCAGCAGCTGACAATCGAGCCGGCGCGACAACAGCAGCCAGCGCTGCCGGACGCGCAGGTCGTGCAACTCGTGCAGCTGGGCCGGCGGATCGAAGCGCACTTCGGCCGCCCCCAGGACATCGAATGGTGCCTGGCCGACGATGAGTTCCAGATCGTCCAGAGCCGGCCGATCACCACGCTGTTCCCCATCCCCGTCGTCGGCGACGAAGAGAACCACGTGTACGTCTCGGTCGGTCATCAGCAGATGATGACCGATCCCATCAAACCGCTGGGGCTCTCACTCTGGCAGCTGACGACTCCTCGGCCGATGAGCGAGGCGGGCGGGAGGCTGTTCGTCGACGTCACCCGGATCCTGGCGATGCCGGCAAGCCGAGCGGCCCTCCTGGAGACGCTGGGGAAATCCGATCCGCTGATCAGGGACGCCCTGCAGACCATCCTCGAGCGCGACGACTTCATCCGCCCGGTCCCGGACGACGGCCCCGCCTGGGCCCCGCCGGGCGGCGGCGCGCCAGCCCCGATCGAGACCGATCCAGCCATCGTCACCGACCTGATCGAGCGCAGCCAGGCGTCCATCGCCGCCGCGAAACGCGACATCCGGACGCTGTCCGGATCGGCGCTGCTCGACTTCATCCTCGCCAACATCCAGGAGCTGAAGCGGGTCCAGTTCGATCCGCGAAGCATGCAGGTGATCATGGCGGGGATGGAGGCCACCTGGTGGCTCAACGATCAGTTGCTGGCATGGCTGGGCGAGAAGAACGCCGCCGACACGCTCGCGCAGTCTGCACCCAACAACGTCACGTCGCAGATGGGGCTGGCGCTCCTTGACGTCGCGGACGTGATCCGCCCGCATCCGCACGTGGTGACGTTTCTGCAACATGTCGAGCACGACGACTTCCTTGACGAGCTGCCCAGCCTCGCGGGCGGGCGGGCGGCGCGAGACGCCATCCAGGCATGGCTCGACAGGTACGGCATGCGCGGCGTCGGCGAGATCGACATCACGCGGCCGCGTTGGAGCGAACGTCCCACCACGCTCGTGCCCCTCATCCTCGGCAACATCAAAAACTTCGAGCCGGGCGCCGGCGCGCGACGCTTCGAGCAGGGGCGGCAGGAGGCCGGCAAGAAGCAACAGGAGCTGCTGGAGCGCGTGCGCGACTTGCCGGACGGTGAGCGGAAGGCCGACGAGGCCAGGCGGATGATCGACCGGGTCAGGACGTTCATCGGGTACCGGGAGTATCCAAAGTACGGCATGGTCAGCCGCTACTTCGTCTACAAGCAGGCCCTGATGGCAGAGGCCGAGCGTCTCGTGCAGGCCCGTGTGCTTCGTGAGAAGGAAGACATCTTCTACCTGAGGTTCGAGGAGCTTCACGACGTCGTGCGCACGAACGAGGTGGACGACCAGCTCATCCGCCGGCGCAAGGACGCGTTCACGTCGTATCGGACGCTCACGCCGCCGCGGGTGCTCACGTCGGATGGCGAGGCGATCAACGGGGTGTACCGGCGCGACGACCTGCCCGCCGGCGCGCTGGTCGGCCTGGCGGTTTCCGCCGGGACCATCGAGGGGCGGGCCCGCGTGATTCTCGACATCGCGGAAGCCGATCTCGAACCGGGCGACATCCTCGTCACTGCCTACACGGATCCCAGCTGGACGCCGCTGTTCGTCGCGATCGAGGGCCTGGTGACGGAGGTGGGAGGCCTGATGACCCATGGCGCGGTGATCGCGCGGGAGTACGGCGTGCCGGCCGTCGTGGGGGTGGCGCATGCCACGCGACTGATCCGCGATGGGCAGCGGATCCGCGTGCATGGAACGGAGGGATACGTCGAGATCCTGGCGTAGCGGGACCAGTCTGACAGGGAGTCGCGATGCCGCGCTGGTCCGACAAGACCCCAACCACTCCTACCGCACCAGCCGAGGATCGAACGCGAACGGCGCCACCGCTTCCACGCGGAACCGCGCGAACCCCGGATGCTCGGGGTTGATCAGCATGTTGAAGCTGCCCTGCACAACCGCGCTCGGCACGGCCAGCGCGAGCGATCGCCCTGATCGCACCCACGCGTCGCCGATCGCCTGCACCCGCGGCGGCACCGGCGACGTTCGCCAGTCGGCCGGCAACGCCGACGACGCGAGCTCCTCGACCAGCGCGTCGGGAAGCGAGGCGGTGACGAGCGAGTACGACGGAAGCGCGACGACGCCGGCGAGATGCACCAACACCTCCAGCACGGCGAGCGCGGAGTTGCTCGAGGCATAGGCCACGCGCGTGCCCGGGCTGCTCCACCGAGCGCCGTAACGGCGCGCCCCCTCGCCGTCGAACGCCGTCGCGGCGTAGCGCGTCTTCACCAGGCGCCAGAGCTGCACCGGCTATGTGGGGATGCCGTGCTCCAGACGACCGATCAGGTGCTCCACCTCGATCGCGCCCACGTCGGTGGCCGCGAAGTCGAGCGGCGCGTACCCGTCCAGCGCCGCAACTGGCCGCGTGAGCCACTCGCGCGCCGCATCGGTGTTCCCCTCGAACAGCGCGATGGCATGGGCGACGACGCGCGCGGCGCGCACGAGCCGGTCGGATTCGTCCGGCTCGAACCGCCCGCTCTCCCGCCGTCGAGCGAGCGTGCGCTCAGGGATCGCGGCGATCTGGGCGAGCAGCCGGACGGACAGCGCGGTGTTGCGCTGGAACCGCTCGAACGCCGCGTACGTGAGCCCGCGGCGGATCTGCTCCACGAGATGCACGGGGTCGTACCGGCGCAGCCCGAACAGCGCCACATAGTAATGCCCCTCGCGACGCCCGGATCGCACGAGCTTCCACAGCTCCGCGATGTCGGCCGACATCCGTTCGGCGGTCGCCGTCATGGTGCCTCCCGCTCCTGCCAGATGGCAAACGATAATACGCCAGGTGGCAACAGTCAAGCAACTCAGGCGCCGACGCCGTAACGCCGGGCTGGGTTGGTGGGAGTCCGAAACCAGGCGGGGCTCGCTGGCGCGCTGACGACTTCGTTCGAACCGTCTGCCTCGACCGACGACGCCAGCATGCGACGCGGAGCAGCGGCGCACCATCTGGTCAGCTCCGCGCGAGAGGGCACAGAGATTCGAGCCGGCGCCCTCACGGCGCCGTCGCTCAACTCGCCCGATCCAGGACCCTCACCTCCCGCGTCAACCGAACCCCGAGCGCGTCGCGCCGGACCTCCAGGTCGAACCGCGCCTGCAGGTTGAGCCAGAAGCGCTCGCTCGTTCCGAAGTATCGCGCCAGCCGGAGGGCGGTATCCGCGCTGATCGCACGCTTACCATGCACGATCTCGTTGATCCGGCGGGGAGGCACCGAGATGTCGCGGGCGAGTCGGTACTGCGAGACGCCGAGCGGCTCCAGGAAGTCGGCCTGGAGCACCTCGCCTGGATGGATCGGCGCGAGCTTACGAGTGGCCATCGGACACCTCAGTGGTAATCGACGATCTCGACGTCCAGGGCATTGCCATCCACCCAGCGAAAGCAGATCCGCCATTGATCGTTGACGCGGATGCTGTGCTGGCCAGCGCGGCTCCCCTTGAGCTTCTCGAGCCGGTTGCCGGGCGGAACCCGCAGGTCATCGAGCGATTCCGCCGCGTCCACGGCAACCAGCTTACGCAGCATGACGCGGCGGAGATCGGACGGGTAGCGCCGAACGGGCTCGCGGGTGAAGAGCCGCGCAGTATCTCTGTCAGCGAAGCCCTTGATCACCGATCGATGTTAACGCCATACGTTACTAACGTCAAGCGTTATCATGCCGCCGTCCTCCCTCACTGCTCTGGCTGACAGAATCCGGAGCACTCGCGCATCCGACAGGTGAGCCCTCGCGCGACGCATTCGTCGCCGCCCGGCTCCCGGTGACGCCGCGTCGCACCGGACCCCCTCTCACCCGGACATCCGTGGACGCCCGGGATGGTGACGACGAACGCCAGGACGACGAGCGCTCCGACGGCGAAATGGCGGCTCACGTCTCGTATCCTCCGATCAGGGCAGGCGCCGGGTCATTGGCGGTTGCGTGCCGGCGCCACGTGCGCGGCGAGGACGTCGCGCACCCGCGTCCAGCGGATGCCGCCGTAAACTCGATCCGTCATGGGCACAGTGGGGTGGGCGTCACGGCGCCCGCCGCGCCTCGATGCGCACCACCTGGCGCACCCACCGGGCCGGCCGCTTCTCTCCCGGCACGATGAGATGGAACGGCGCCTCCGCCGCCGGCAGCGGCGCCCCGTCCTTGGCGTCGGCGAGGATCGCGATGCGGTCGGTGTAGCCGGGATCGAAGTCGGCGAGCGAGAGCACCACGCGATAGCCGTCGGCGCCCTGCACCATCAGGTAGACCGCGAGCGCGCGACCGCGCAGCGAGTCGCCGCGTGGCGCGTGCACCAGTGTCAGCAGGTCGGCGAGTGCGACGCCCGAATACCGTCCCGTCACCTGATGCGCCGTGACGGTGGTGTCCACCCGCGCGAATCGTGACAGCTCGGCCGGCGTCACCACGTGCTCCCGTCCGTCGAGCCCGCGCAGCGTCAGGCGCGCCGCCGCTGCCGCACGTGGGGCGACCTGCGCCGCGGCGGGCAGAGCGCCCGTCGCGAGGCAGATCGCGGTGAGCGCGAGGATGCGGAGCCTGATGGTGCGGTTCATGGCGGACATGAGGTGACGGGAGCGGGATCGCGGACGAAGTTAGATGATGTACCACCTCGCACACCGTCGCACCGGCACCAGATCCAGCAGCTTCCACCGGAGGAGGAAAACGGGGTGCCGGTGCGCCAGCAGCCGGCTCACCCGCGCCGTTCACGCGCGTGCATCCCCGTCGAGGAACGCCCGCACCACCGGATCGATGCGGAGGGCCGCCGTCCACGTCGGGTGCTCGCCGCCGACGATCAGCGCGCTCACCGCACCAGGCACCGGGTTCCACTCCGGCGGACGGGGCACTGCCAC
>JBBQYZ010000268.1:0-5317 GCA_038208205.1 Gemmatimonadales bacterium
CCGCCGCTCATGCCGATCATGCTCCGCATCACTTCGGCGAGATTGGATTCGGAGTCGAGGAGGACCTGCGCCGAGGTGACCACGCGCTGCCCGGGCTCGAGCCCGGAGAGAACCTCCACGTACTCGCCCGCCGCGCGTCCCGTCTGTACATCGACGGGCCGAAGCGCGCCGTTCCCCTGCGCAACGAACACCACCGCGCGCTCCCCGGTCTGCACGACCGCTGCCCGCGGCACGGTGAGGGCCGACCGGGTCGGCGACGAGAGACGCACCGTCGCGTACATGCCCGGTTTGAGTTGGCCATCCGCGTTCGCCACCGTGATCCGCGCTCTGATCGAGCGCGTCTGCTCGGCGACCGTCGGGTACAGAAAGGTGACGCGGCCCTTGTAGGTCCGGCCGGGATAGGTGGCGAACTCCAGATCTGCTCCAGATCCCACGCGCAGGTCGGCGGCATCGCTCTCTCGCACCTGCGCCTCCACCCAGACCGTTCCGAGGTCGGCCACGCTGTAGAGCGCCATCCCCGCCTGCACCGCCTGTCCCTGCGTGACTTTCTTCTCCGTGACCACACCGGTCGCGGGTGAATAGAGCGTGACGGTGCGTCGCGCCCGTCCCGTGCGCAGCACGTCGTCGATCTGGGCGTCGGACACATCCCAGAGTCTCAAACGACGACGCGCGGCGGCGAGGAGCTCTCCCGATGACGAGGGAACGCCCGGCACCGCGCTCTGCCCCACGGTGCGGTCCAGGCGTCGCGCCAGCAGCAGCTCCTCTTCGGCGGCGAGCAGCTCCGGCGAGTACACCTCGGCCAGCGGCTCACCGCGGCGGACCGGCTGGCCAGTCGTGCTGACGTACAATCGCTCCACATACCCGTTGATCTTCGGCGTGACCGTGGCCATCCGCGACTCATCCATCATCACAGTCCCCGCGGTTCGGACGTCGGTCGAGAGCATCCGCTGCTCGACGGTGCCGAAGGTCACCCCGAACGTCGTCAACTGTCCGGGCGTCAGGTGGACCGCGCCATCGGTGCTCATGCCCGCCATGCCGGCCATGGCATCTTTTCCGACCGGAGTAGATGCGGGAGTCGCGTCCCGTGCGCGCCGCAGCACCAGGAACAGCGCCACCAGCAGCACTGCGCAACCAGTCGCCACGAGGAAGCGGTGACGACGTGCCCACGTTGTCGTCGCCGCCATCCGGCCCGAGCGCGGCGCGGTCATGGCAGCACCTCGGTGCCGACGGTCTGTTCGAGCTCGGCGACGCCCTTGGCGAAATCGCTGAGCGCGCGAAAGTACGCGGTCTCGGAGGCGAACACGGTGTTCTGGAGATCCAGGAGGGTCAGCAGGTCGGCGCGGCCCGCCTGGTATGTCGCCAGCGCGGAGGTGACCGCGGCACGTCCCTGCGGGATAATGGCTTTCACGTTGAGCGCGAGCTGCGTCCGATTGCGCTCGACGTCGCCGGCGAGCGACGCCACGCGCGCATTGAGCGCATTCACCGCGGCGCGATGCTCGGCCCTGAGCGCCGAGAGCTCGGCGGCGTTCTCCGCGAGCACCTGATCCTGCTTCGTCGATTTCTGCAGGCGCAGCGGGATCGAGACCTGTGCGGTGAGCAGATCGGGATAGGCGACCCGGTGGTTGAACTGGACCATGACATCGAAGTCCGGCCGGGAGTCTTTTCGCGCCAGCTCCACCCGGGCCGCCTGTGCCGCGATCCGTGCTTCATGCTCTCGCAGCAGGGGGCTGTTCGCGATCGCGAGCGCCTGCAGCGTTTCCAGAGACGGCAGCGGCGAGTCCGCCGCACGGGCGCCCAGTGTCTGCGCCGAGAACCGGATGTTCGCCGCGCTGTCGGCAACGGCCGCCCGCGCCAGCCGCACCGGCACGGCCGCATCGCGCATCGGCGTGTCGCTTGGCCGCTCCAACGTCGCGTTCAACTGCGCCACCGCCGTCCGGCGGGCCTCGGTCAGCATGTTGGCCGTTTCCGCCAGCCGAGCGGCCTCCACCCGCGCCTTGAGCACATCCTGCTGGAGCCCTGATCCGGTGCCGTAGTGACTTTCGGCCACGCGAATCACGTCCGCCAACACGGCCGCGGTTCGCCCGGCGATGGCGAGCGCATGGTCGAGATAGGCGACCTCGTAATAGGCCGTCTTGACGTCCCGTTGCACGATTAGCCGCGTGTCGGCCAGCGTCGCCTCGACGGCATCGGCGTCGAGCCTGGCGACCTTCGTCCGCAGCGCGAGCTTGCCCGGATACGGAAACGATTGCTGCAACCCCACCATGAGCATGTCACTCGTCAGGCCGGGCTTCGCCACCGGGATGGTGATGAGCCGCGCCTGCAGGTTGGGATCGGGACGCGCGCCTGCCTGTATCAGCCGTGCGCGAGACACCGTGGTGCGATCGCGCGCCGCACGCAGCGTCGAGTTGTCGGCGAGCGCGCGGTGAACGAGCTCGTCGAGTGTTGAATCGCCAGTCGCGGCGAACGACGCGCGATCGCTGCCCTCGCGCGGTGCCTCGGTGAGGGGTGTGCGCGTGCCCGCGTCAGGATGGAACTGCGCGGACACGCTGGCAGCGCACAACGCGATCGCCAGAACCGCGGGTGCGAGTGCCGCTCCGAGCTCGCCGAGAAACGGCGAGGCGAGAGCGCCGAGCCGCGCGAAGGCGCGACGCGCTGAGACTGAGTACATGAGTTCCCCGGCGAGGTCTGCTCTGCCTCGGGACGCGGCCGCATCATGCGTCCTGGCGTCGCGAGTCAGTCGTGGGCGGCGTCACCGAGGTGACGCGACGCCGCACGCGAGAACGATGCGTCGCCGGTATGGCGACGCAGTCCAGGAGACCTACGCTCTCGGGGGAGGGAGGTCGGGCGCCGAGCCCGAGGTTGCCGGCATCGTGACGATCAGCGCCATGACCCTGCTCGCCGACGAGGTGGCCTCGACGGCCAGGCCGTCGGCCGGCGCCGCGCCGAGGGACGTGACGCAGGCCATGGAGCTCGCGCAGGTGCCCTGCGAGGGACTGGAACAGGGCGCATGCTCGGAAGATGCCATCTCACCCGGCGTTCCGGCGCGCACGTTCGTTGTCTCGGCCCGCACCGTCGTCCCCATGTCCGCCATGGACGCCATTGCGGCTTGCGCGGACGGCGAACCGCTCATGGCGGCCATTCCGGGCGTCGTGCACACGGCTCCGCCGGTCACCATCGTCAGGTGTCCAACGAACAGGGCGAGGAGCAGCCCAGCGGAACGGCGGAGGCAGTGTAACATCTCGTAACTAGTATATCATAAGAAGAGCCTTAGTTCCAGAAGGCGCCCCATCTAGCAACAGTCGTCGCAGCTCGCCTCGCCGCGCACTCCCTCCAGCCCTTCCTTTGCGATGATCGGCACCATCGCCAACGCGGCGACCGGGTCCGCCCACCACCAGCCGAACACCGCGTTGAGCAGCAGACCGGCAAGCACGATCACCGACAGGTACGCGCAGAGGCTGGTTTGTGCCGCATCTGCCCTGAGCGCCCGACTGCCGAGCGCATCGGCGACGCGACGTTTGGCCCGCGCGAGTGCCGGCATCACGATCACGGAGAGCAGGGTGATGATCAGTCCGGGAATCGACCTCTCCGGGATGTCGCGCGCGTAGAGCGCGTGACCGGCATCGATCGCGACGTACGCTGCCAGCGCCAGGAACGAATAGCCGACGATCCGCAGTGCGAGTCGCTCGGCGTGCGCCCGGCGCGCGACATCGGCATCGCGATGCAACCGGAACAGCGACGCGATGCTCGACGCGACCTCGATCACGCTGTCGATCCCGAAGCCGACGAGCGCGATGCTCCCCGCGAGCACGCCGGCCCCGATCGCCAGCACCCCCTCCGCGGTATTGTACGCCAGGGTGACGCGCGACAACATGGTGCCCCGGCGCGCGACGACGGCGCGCTCCCCTGCCGTGAGCATTCGGGGCGGTACGGTCACTGTTTCGGCCGGCTCTGCGCTCATGGACGGACGACCTCGGGTGAGGGAAAGGCGGTGGCAGTGTTCGGTGACCCTGCCGCGCGTGCAGTCGTCGCGCGGCGTCCCACCCACTCCTCCATCCATGCATACACCGTCGGCAGCACGAGCAGCGTGAGCAGGGTCAGTAGCGGTACGCCTCCAGTCCGAGCCGTACCGTGCGCGGCAATCCGTACGAGAAGAGCGCGGCCGCGCCGGTGCCGGCGACGTTCACCTGATACTGCGTGTCGCCGATGTTCTCCACGGACAGCACGCCACGCAGCCCCGGCACCAGCTCGCGCCGCACGCTCGCGTCGAGCACGGTGAACGGGGCGAGCGGGAGCCCTTGCAGCGTGGTGGTCTGCCCTTCGTGTCGCCACATCACCGTGAGATCACCCATCAGCGACGACGTGTAGGTGGCGCGGATCGTCTGCTTGGGTGAGGGGACGCGGTTGATCGGCGCACCAACGTTGGTGCCCGGCGGCCCGGACACCACGCGCGCGTCGTCCACGTTGACCGCGGCGGTGAGCACCAGCGATTGGATCGGCCGCAGCGCGAGATATGCCTCACCTCCCCTGCTGCGCGACTGGTTCACGTTGAGCCGCTGCCGGCAGGTGGCGGCCGTGCCGCACGCGGCAGGGCGCTGCGCCGCGGTGAGCGTCACTGGCACGTTGAAGTCGCGATAGTCGGCGACATAGTACGTGCCCTTCAGCTGCGCCCAGCCGAACGGCTGCCACTCCAGCCCCACCTCGCGCCCCCGCGCCGACTCGGCGCTCAGGTATGGGTTGGGCAGCGTGATCTGCGACGCGGTCGCGTTGATCTGCTTGCGGTAGAGCTCCGCGAGGTTGGGGGCGCGGAAGGCTTCGTAGTACGCGGCGTGCAACGAGAGTCCGCGTAGTAGATCGTAGCGCAGCCCCACGCGCGGCGAGAGCCTCGACTTGCTGCTGTCCGGGTACAGCGTCGTTCCCGACGCATCGCTCGCGCGTCCGTTCACGTTGTCCCATCGGTCCACGCGAAGCGCGAGCTCCACGCGCAGCGACGGCAGCGGTGCGGCGATGGCCTGCACGAAGGCACCGCTCAACGCCTGGTCGCCGCCCGACAGGATGCTGCGCAGAAAGGCGCCGCAGCTCGCCCCGGGGCACGTGGTGTTGAAGTCGCGCTCGTCGTAGTTGCCGTTGTAATGGCGGTAGTCGCCTCCCAGGGTGAACGACTCGAGCCCCGCCAGCCCCGCGCGCGTCCAGAGCAGGGAGCCGCCCCAGTCGTGGCTGGGGATCACCGCCGTCACGCTCGAATCTTCCACGGCGCGCCCGGCGCGGATGCTCGACGAACGGTTGAGCTCCTCCTGACGTCCGGTCCAGGCGCGAAGCG
>JBBQYZ010000269.1:0-5311 GCA_038208205.1 Gemmatimonadales bacterium
CCCTGGCTCTCCGGTCCCCTCGATCAGCACGAGCTTGAGCGGCGGCTCAGCAATCGCGAAGTTGGCGTAGCCCGGCCGGCGCTTGGCCGGCTCGGTCGCGAACAGCTTCGAGTAGAACGCGACGGCGGCGTCGAGGTCGGACACGTTGAGGGCGAGCTGCACTCGGGACATCGAGAGCCTCCTGGTAGATTGGCAAACGTCGATGGATCGACTCTCGCGAATACATCGATATCTGTCAATAGGAGATCGTCCGATGCCGACAGCCATCAAACTCCATGCCAGTCGAGTCAACGCCGATGCCTGTTGCCCGTCGGTGCTCGCTGCGCCTCTCGACGAGCGCGACGCGAAACAACTGGCGCAGGGCTTCGCCGCGCTTGCTGACCCCGTGCGTTTGCGCCTGCTCTCGCTCATCGCCGCGGCGGGTGAGTGCTGCTCGTGCGATCTTGAGGGACCACTTGCCAAGTCGCAGCCGACCGTGAGCCATCACACCAAGGCGTTGGCCGAGGCCGGCCTCATCGTCGGCGAGAAGCGGGGCCGGTGGATGTGGTGGCAGGTCCAGCCGCATCGTCTGGCCGCATTGCAAGCAGCGCTCAGCCCGCAGTCCTGAGGCGCGGACGTCACCGTGGCTTGAAGTGGTGCGCGGTGACGTCGTGAACATCCGCCGCTGGGCTCATGTGGATCAGCGCGTCGGTGAGGCGCGGGACATGGTGGAGCAGCTCGTGTCGGGCTTGTTCGGCGACTGCGTGCGCGTCGTGCAGGGTGGCTTGGTCGTCGACCGCGATCTCGATCTCGGCGCGGAGTTCGTGACCGATCCAGCGCACTCGCACGGAGTCGACTCGCTCGACGCCGTGGACATCGGTGACGACGTGTTCGATGCGGTCGATGAGGGCGGGATCGACGCTGTCCATGAGTCGCCGGTAGATGTCGCGTGCCGCGCCGCGCAGCACGGCGAGGATGGCGACGCTGATCAACAGTCCGACGATCGGGTCGGCCAGGCGCCAGCCGGCGAGGGTGCCGAACGCGCCAAAGATGACGGCGAGTGAGGTGAGCCCGTCGGTGCGGGCGTGGAGGCCGTCAGCGACGAGGGCGGCGGAGCCGATGCGGCGCCCGGTGCGGATGCGATAGGCCGCAACGAGTTCGTTGCCGGCGAAGCCGATGACACCGGCGACGGCCACCCAACCGACGTTGTGGATGTCCTGTGGATGGATTAGCCGTTGGATCGCTTCCCACGCGGCGACCGCGGACGATGCAGCGATGGTGACGAGGATGAACACGCCGGCCAGGTCCTCGGCGCGGCCGTAGCCGTAGGTGTAGCGCCGGTTGGCAGCGCGTCGATCGAGGACGAACGCGATGCCAAGGGGGATGGCGGTCAGGGCATCAGCGAAGTTGTGAATCGTGTCGGCCAGCAGCGCAACCGACCCCGAGATCGCGACGACAACGATCTGCAGCGCCGCAGTGACGGCCAGGCCCGCCAGGGACAGCTTCAGCGTGCGCATGCCGTCATCACTGGCCGCCAAGGTGGCGTCGATGGCGTCAGCGCTGTCATGGCTGTGGGGCGCGAACAGCGACCGCAGCCATGCCGCTGGGCCGTGTCCGTGCCCATGCTCGTGCTCGTCGTGCTCGTCGTGCTCGTCGTGCTCGTCGTGTTCGTGTTCGTGAGTTGCCGGGCGGTGGTGGTCGCTCATGCTCGTCGCCTGGCGCGATTCGATGCGGCGCGACCGTCGAGGCGGTGATCGGCATGGAAGATCGCCTGCTCGACGAGCCGCTCGATGTGGCGGTTCTCGGCGGCGTAGAAGATCTTCGTGCCTTCGCGCCGGGTCGCCACGAGTCGGGCCAGGCGTAGCTTGGCCAGATGCTGTGACACCGCGGCGGGTTGCGCGTCGACGTGGTTGGCGAGCTCGTTCACGGAGTGCTCGCCGTGCAGCAGGGCCCACAGGATGCGAAGGCGGGTCGGATCGGCGAGCAGCTTGAGCGTCTCGACTGCCGCCGCGACTTGGTCCTCGCTGGGGTCCCCGCTTATCTGCGTAGCCACGCGGAGAGGTCTATCGTCTCTCGAGGCGGGCGGCAACGTCTCGCGTACCCGCTTCGTGTCAGGGGACGGGAGTGCGAGGGCGATGGTGAGCGCGGGGCGGGTGGCGCCGAGGTAGTCGCCCCAGCGGTAGGGCTCCACGCGCACGACGGCGCCGGTGTGGGGGGCGTCGATCATCTGGCTGTCGCCGAGGTAGATGCCGACGTGGGTGATGTGGTCGGTTCCGGTGCCGAAGAACACGAGGTCACCGGGTTGCAGGTCGGTGCCCGAGGGGACGAGCGGTCCGGCGTTGTATTGGTCGCCGGCGACGCGAGGCAGGGTGATGCCTGCGGCGGCGTAGGCGGCTTGGACGAGCCCGGAGCAGTCGAAGCCGCCGTTGCCTTCTCCGCCCCACAGATATGGGGTGCCGAGTTGGGCGAGCGCGGACCGCACTGCGGTGTCGGCGGCGCGGTCGAGCTGGCGGGGAGCCCGGCGTAGGAGGGCTGCGATGGCGAGGACTTGTTGGACGTAGTCCTCGGAGTGGTTGTAGTTCCAGATCGCCTGGTGCAGGGTGGCGGGATCGCCAGCGCCGTTGGCGCACAGGTAGCGCACCCCGGTGTAGATGGCGTCGGTGGGGTTGTAAGGCGATGGCGGCGTCTCACCACCGGACGGTGTCGGTGTCGTGTCGGCGGGGATTCTCCATGACAGGCCGAGGCAGGTGATCGACGCGCCGACGGAACAGCTGGAGGTAGTCGGCAGGGATGTCGGCGAGGGCTTGGGGGCTGGGCGCGCTCGAGCTCGCTCCGGCCGTCGCTCCGGCGATGACCGCGACCCGATCGGCAGCGTGGCTGAACGACGAGTACGCGGCCACCAACGCGGCGTGCTCCTCGGTCGGCTCCCACGCCGGCCACCTCATCGGACTTCTCCCCGCTCGCCGAGCGCCTGCGTGTCAGCGTCGATCGCGTCGGTAGCTCGCCGGTACTCCTCCGCCAGCCACGAGTTCGCCAGATGGATGTAGATGCGCGTCGATTCGATCGAGCGGTGCCCGGCTTGGGCCTGGATTGCTTCCAACGCCATGCCCGCCTCCCGCAGCCGGGTGAAACACGTGTGACGCAACTGGTGACACGTCACGCGCCCCAACCCGGCCCGCGTGCGGGCGCCCTTGATGATCTCGTCGATGCCGGCCGAGCTCAGCGGCATGCCCCGACGAGGACCCTTCAGGACGACGAAGACCCGCTTGGTCGAACACTCGGGGCGCTCGTCGCTCAGATAGGTGGCGAGCGTGGCGAAGAACCGCGGGGAGATCGGCACGACCCGCGGAAGGGTGCGCGGCGTACGGATCAGCGGCACCCAAGGGCCGCGTTGCGCTGCTGTTCCAGCGCGAGGGCGACCGCGTCGAGGTCGGTGGGGTCGAGCGCCAGAAGAGCCGAGCGGTGCTCGAACTCCTGCGCGGGAACGCGTTGTTCCTTTCGACGGCGGCGTCGGCGAACCATCCGGCTCTCCTCCCGCTGTACCGATGGTTCAGTCGCAACCTGCTCCTCGCAGAAGCGGACAGTCGGCCGTTCCGTCAGGCGTTGACGACGGAGATGCTGAACGACGAGCACCGCCGCGAACAGGTGCTCGCGCTTCTCCAGGCGGCCGACTTGGGCGTGACGGGCGCCAAGAAGCACGAACCCGATCCGGTGATGCAGGAACGACTCCGTCGCGCGGTTCGGATCCTGAGCGGCATCGAGGGCGAGCGGACGGCGATGACGGCCCGACGTTCGACGAGCTCGGCGTGCGACTGACTCACCGTGGCGTTGACGGAGACATCGAGCTCGACGCTGACGAGGAGTCACTCGGAACGCGCGTCTGGTTCGGTCTCATCGGGCCGGTCGTTGACGCGCTGGAGTCAGGCTCTGTCTCCCTCGCCGATGGACTCGATGCCAGCCTTCATCCGGCGCTGGTGGCCGAACTGGTGCGTCTGTTCCAGGATCCCGTCACGAACCCACTTCGGGCTCAGCTCATCTTCAACTCTCACGACGCGTCCCTCCTCGGTGACGCGGTCGGAGACCGACTTCTTGGCCGAGACCAGATCTGGTTGACCGAGAAGCGAAACGACGGGACGACCCGTCTCTATCCGCTTGTCGACCTCGAGCCACGCAAGCAGGAAGCCATCGGGAAGCGTTACCTCGCGGGCCGCTACGGCGCTACGCCGATTCTCTCGCACCACGAGTTCGCGGCTGCGGCCGAGCTCATCACCTCTGGCAAGAGTTGACTCCTCGCCCTCGGAGCGGACATCCCACCCGGACGCGTTCTCGGGTGGTTCGCCGCGAGCTACTCGTTTCACCGAAGGTGAGAAGACGGAGGAGGGCTACCTCGTGCACTGGCGACGGGCCTACCGCGACCAGGTGATCGTCACAGTCGCTACGCCGCGCCTTGTCCATCGATGCGGACAGTGGCCCCCTCGCCGGGCATCAAACCCGGACGGGATCTCGTTCGCCTCTCTGATCGACCCACTCGTGGTGGTCCGGGGCTGACGTGGGTGACGCGCAAGTCAGTCTCACCGGCACCGAACTCGTCGAACGACTCAGGACGGATGAGCTCGAGTCGCTGCGTTCCGAAGTTGCTGCCGGCCGGCGCGACCACATCCTTCGAGCGCTCGATCAGCGCGGGATCGCTCAGGAGCTGATTCGACAGCAGCACACGGGCCGTTACCCCTTCGAGCTCCTGCAGAACGCAGACGATGCAGCGGCCGACTCAGCCGGCGGAACGGTGCGATTCCATCCAACGCACGACGCACTCATCGTCGCCGGCCAGGGATCTGGCTTCGGCTCCGAGGAGATACGAACACGACGGACTGGTGCAGCCATGTTGAACCCTTACCTTGGCCGCGTCTCCAGGGCCCCGGGCCTCAACTCGTCGGCCAAGCGCGCCTCCGTAGTATCGATCCGTCGAGGCGTGCTACAGGCGCACGCCGCTTAGCAGGGACGATTCTGTTGCCATGAGCCAAACCGCGATGCCGCCCGAACACCGATGGCGCAAGGCATTCTCGAGATTCGGTCGTCACGTAGTTCGGGTCGATGCCCTCCGGGCCTTCGCCGTAGCGGTGCTTGCGTTCGGTGTGGTGGTCTGGGTTGGCTCTGACAAACCGGTCGGTCAAGCCGGACTCGTGGTCATCGGCACTCTCGTGACGTACATCCTCCTTCCGGATCAGCCTCACCGCTTCTGGCGGGTCCGCGCGGAGGACTTGGCCGAGACCGTGCCTCCATCCGACCTGATCGCCGCAGGTCGTGAGACAGCCAATGCGCTCTCACTTCAGAT
>JBBQYZ010000270.1:0-5290 GCA_038208205.1 Gemmatimonadales bacterium
ACTCGAAGTCCCACACTGTTTCGAGCACCTCGTGCTTGGTGACGACTTCCTCGGCGCGGCGTACGAGGAACTCGAGCACCGCGAACTCGCGGGCGGTGAGACCGATAAGCTCGTCTCCCCGCCACACCCGATGCGCCGCAGGGTCGAGGCGGAGATCACCGATCGTGAGCACCGCGGGTCGTTCACGAGCGCCGCGTCGCAGCAACGCTCTGATCCGGGCGACGAGCACCACATACGAGAACGGTTTGGTGAGGTAGTCGTCGGCGCCACCGTCGAGCGCTTCGGCCTCGTCGTACTCACCGTCCTTTGCGGTGAGCATCAACACCGGCGTCCAGTTCCCGGCCTCCCGGAGCCGGCTGCAGAGCTGGTAGCCGTTCAGTCCGGGCAACAAGATGTCGAGCACGATCGCGTCGTAGTCCTGTTCGGTGGCCAGCCACAGCCCGTCGGTGCCGTTCAGCGCGATGTCGGCGGCGAACCCCTCTGCCTCCAGCCCGCGTTTGACCGCGCCGGCGATCCGCTTCTCGTCTTCGACGACCAACACCCTTGGCATCGACGGGCTCCTTCACTCGCAGCGCAGCTCGTTGTAGCTCGCACCCAGTGTCCCGTCTTCCGACTGAACCGCAGCTGACAGAGTCTGGCGGTCTGTTCAGCGGGCAGACAGCTACGCCGTCCCCGGCGGGCTGAACGGTCGGTCAGCTGTTCAGCTCAGCGCAAGCCCCTCCGGTGCACGCTGGCACCCGTCACTCACAACGAGCGACAACAAACCCAGAAAGGCAACTCTCATGACCACCAACCGTCCCAAACGCCTGCTGCTCAGCGGACTGGCGGGGCTCGGTATTCTCGCCGGTGCCGCCGGCATCGCCAACGCGACGACCGGCCAGTCGAGCGCAAACCGGCCGGCAGCTGTGCAGCAGGAACGTGACGCCAAGCAGGATCCCAGCTTCCGGTCGTCAGTCACGACCGCAGACAACCACACGGGTGACGAGACGAGCGAGGCCGCCGGGCTGCAGGCATTGGCGAAGATCAGCGCCGAGGACGCGAAAGCCGCCGCGCTGGCCAAGGTGGCGGGTACCGCCGGCGCGGTGGAGCTCGACAACGAGAACGGCAACGTCGTCTACTCGGTCAAGGTGACCACGGCCAAGGGCGTCGTCGACGTGAAGGTCGACGCCGGCAACGGCACCGTCCTGTCCCAGCAAGCTGACGACAGCAACGAGAGCGTTGGAAAGGAGAGCGACACGAAGGAGGGTGCTGGACAGGAACAAAGCGATGCACCGGAGTCCTCCAACGCTCCCGCCACCGCGTCGACGCCCGGCGCCTGATGTCCGAGCGTTGAGCATCGCTGCAAGCCCCCGGGGGGAGCGACCGGCTCCCCCCGGTGCTGCGCCGGCGCCGGCTTACTCGACGTGGACGCCGGAGATGGCGTTTGCGAGCTCTACCGGCCGGCCTGACGAGCGAGATATTCCTCCGACGCCTCTAGCAAGGCAGTGCCAGCCGAGTGAGGCCGAATCAGATCGAGGCATTCCTCGATCAGCCCATCGTTGTTGAAGGTCAGGAGTTGGACGCCATCGAACTCCCGGCCGCCAACCCTGCCGCGGACCTGAAGTGCGAGCCCTTCCGGGCCCTCGTACTCGGCGACGTACTCCAAGTCGTCGAGCACTTCTTGGAGCATGGCGAAGACTGCGAGAACAGCGTCTTTGCCCTCAAAGGGCTTCCACGCGACTCCGTACAGCCGCACATCCTCGGCGAACAGGCCCCCCGTCACCTCGACGCTCTTCGTGCGCACAGACTCTGCGAACTGCTCGATCACCGACGGCACTGGCTTGCACTCCCTTGCTATGCGCTCGGCGAGCAGCACGATAGGGCCGATGGATGGCGTCCGCCATGCCTCGACGATGGTTACCGCGGTGATTTCATCGCCGCCGTCAACGACCCCTGCCATCGCCGATCGACCGAGCATCGCGATCGACGGCAAGGGCGAGTTCCGTCGGATGCCGCGACCTGCTCGATCGCTGGACGGAGGAGGCCAACCGTTGGGACGATGATGGGTACTACCGATCTAAGATTCGACGAAGGTGACGAATGGGTGCACCACCGAGGACGACGCGAGAGCGGCGCCAAGCGCTCGTGATGGCGACTCCCGGCGACGCGGCTTCCCATTGGAGACCCGGTGCCGAACGGCTCTTTGTCCATTCGGCCAACGATCGCCCGGGGAGCGGCAGATGAGCAGTGGACCCGGATCCATCTGCTCGTCACGGCCGGCCGCGAGAGCGGCCGCCACGCTCGCCATCCTCGCTGTCTTTGCCGGGCTCGTCGCGACGAGCGTCATCCTGGAGCAGACAACGGGCGGCGACTCGGGCGCTGGCTCCGTTGCTCGTGGTGGATTTCGCGTCATCGGTCCTGACAAACGCGCCGGGCGACCAAGTCAAACGCCCTATGAAGCCTTTCCCGAGCTCGCGGGCGCGATCGATCCCGCCAGTCCGTCCACGACCGACCGAGTGCTGGCGCAACTCGGATTCGCGGTGGAGTGGATACAGATCGAGGCTCCCGGATCCGGGCGCCGCATCAACGCCCCACGTGCCGGGACCATCGTGATCTCCGTTCTCGGCCCGACGGGACAGTGGAAGGGCATCGACGCTGCGGACCGTCGGCTGAGCGTGGAGATCGCTACCCCAGAGGTCGCCGAACGGTTGGCACACGCGCCGGCTTGACGCTTGGCGCCCTGCAAGAACGGCCGCTAGCTCGCTTGCCGGCTGGGACCGCGGACGATCGCCACGCAGTGCGATCACCGAGGGATTCGAGCGCGGCCGCTCGACGTGCCGATCTACTGGACGTGCACGCCGGAGATGGCGCGGGACACGATGAGACGCTGGGCCGGAGGCCGTCCACCGCTCGCGGTGCGGATACAGCCAACCCGGCTCGGTCTGCGGATTCGGTGGAGCGAGTCGCGCGAAGCACCACTGCGCGGTGGCCTCGTCGAATCGCTCCCAGCCCACTCCACGACCACCAGCGTTCCTCCGGGAACGAGAGTCGTGGCGATGCGATCGACAACGCGACCGAGGTCGGCAACGTGGTGCAATGATGTGCATGCGACCACCGCGTCCACTGGTTCCGAGAGTTCAATGTCTTCGAACCTGGCCCGACGGTACGCAGTCGCTGCGGGCGCGTCGGGGTCGATACCCAGTGCGTCGTAGCCACCGGCGACGAGCGCCGGGACGAAACCGCCGAGTGGCCCACACCCGACCTCGATCACGGACGCCGAGGCCCGCGGCAGCCGGAGTCCGACAAACGACCATGCTGCCGCCAATCAGGGATCGTCGCGTGTCAACCGGGCGTCACCCGGCCGGTGCGGGTGACTCAGTGGGAGTCCTTACATTCTTCAGACTGGGACTGGTCGTGGTCGCGGGCGAGGTGGTCCTCGAGTTCATTGCTGTTCATGAACCGGTCACCACAGGCGGAGACCACCTCGAGGTCATCAACGAGATCGGTTCCTTCATCACCCTGGACGTGCCCGGTCCCCGCGTCAGTCGTCTCCGGGCCCAGCTTCGGCTGCCAGGGTTCGCGCTTGGACGTGAGGCCGCGGGCACACTCGAGGTTCACAACGTCGGGTCCCCGGCCGTGCGCTTCTGGGGCGAGAACGACGCGACCTCCTGGCCGGGTGGCGGCACGCCTCGCCAGCAACGCTTTGACAAGTCCCTGGTGCCGAAGGGCCGCATGCGGTCTTTGCGCGTCGTCGCCAAGCCCGACTGGTGGGTGGGCTTCGTCACGGTGAAGGTGCAGATCATCTATCCGTCGACGACCGAGGCCAGCACCAAGCAAATCGCGCTTCGCAAGCGAGTGCTCGTCGTCGATCCCTGGGCGCTGGTTGTGCTTGGCGCTGTGCTCGTTGGCGTCGTCGTGGAGTGCCTTCGCCGACGGCGACGCTTGGCCGCCCGGGCGCGACGTCGGGGACCGAGCGTTCCCCCGCGGCGCGCCGCTCAGCGCCGAAGGCCAGCGTCTCGTAGAGCGGTCTGACAGGTGTCCGCACCCTCGCACGTGTGATCTGCAAGGTAGGAGTCATCGCCAGAACCCCCAACCCGAACGGGCTGGGCTCTCCGTTCCATCTTGAAGCAGCGCCCGACGCGGGTCCGCTCGGCGTTGTCCACGTTGTCGAGAAGGGAGCGCAAACCGCGAGTATGAGAAGCCCGTCCATCGCGAGTGCGAGCGCTACAACGATGCAGGCGTCGATCGTGGTTCAGCCCCGGATGGTCCCAACGACCAAACCAGCCGGTTAGCGGTTAGCGACTCGCTGGAGCGAACCTTCGACCACGGCATCTGTTCAGGTGGAGGCCATCGCGGTCGATCCCAGTCTCATGGGCAGCGCTGGGGACAAGCAGCTCGCAGGACGCCAGGCGGCACTCCTCTTCGTCCTTTCGGGACTGATCACCATTGCCAGCACCTGGCTCCCCGGACACGAGCTGCTGAACACGCGCGTGATGTATGACGTCGGTGCCGCCGCGGTCGCCGTCGGTGCCGTGAGTTGGGCGCTGCCCTGGACCCGGTGGTCGGCGCGCGCCACCCTCCTGTTGCTGCCACTCAGCTTCGGCCTCGTGGCGATCGGCGGACGCTTCGGCAACGTCACTCCGGCCGTGTTCAGCATCTACTTCGTGGTCGTGTTCACCTGGGTGGGCCTCGCCCATCCACCCCTCACGTCGCTGTTCTTGCTCCCCGTGGCGAGCGCGAGCTACGTCGTGCCGCTGGCGTTGACGCCCGGGCATCCCCCAGGAGCGATCGCCGCCGTGGTCCAGGTGATGGCGGTCGGCGTCCTGGTGGCGGAGACGATCTCGCGCACGCTGCTCAAGCTGCAACGGGCGCTGGGCGAACTGGAGCGCACCCGGGCCGAGTCACAACACCGCGCCGACCTGTTGGCCGTGGTGGCTCAGGCGGCGGGAACGGTCGGACGCCTCCAGCGCGAGTCGGTGCTGGCCGCGGTAGTGGACTCGGTCGGCCATCTCGGTCTCGAGGTGGCCGCCCTGTCCTTCTTCGACGACGACGGCCACACCCAACAGTGGGCCTACACCCGAGGCCTGTCCGAGGACCTCGCCCACTACGCGCTGCCTGCTTCCGCCGGGCTCACGGGCTTGACCCGTGAGCGGGACGCAACCATGGTGATCGACGACTACGCCGAGCATCGCCTCGCGCGGCGCGCGCTCGTGGCCGCCGGCGTGCGCTCGGCGATTGCCACGCCCGTGCGGGTGAACGACCGCTGCCCGGCGGTGCTCCTGGCCGGCAGCCATTCGCCCCGGCACTTCGG
>JBBQYZ010000271.1:0-5258 GCA_038208205.1 Gemmatimonadales bacterium
CCTCGCGGAGCCGCTGCACCACGTCGGCCGCCGTGCCCCCGCCGCAGCCGAGTGCCGACGCGGGCACATCGGCGAGATCCGCCTCGGTGATCCCATGGAATTCGGGTGTGAGCTCCGACGCTCCCGGCGGTGTCGTGCCGAGCGGGTCGAGCTGCACGGCAAGGTGCCCGTAGTGGCGGATCGCTTCGGTGAGCGCCGCCGCGCCGGCGGTCTTGCGCAGCAGTCCGTCGTCGGCCCGCGCACCGCCCGCGACACCGGCGAGCGACTCGGCCGTGCGGAAGAACTGTCGCCAGCTCTCGTCCACCGCCGTGGGGTCGCGCCGATAGCTCTCGTACGCCTCGGCGATGTACGCGTCGTTGAACACCGTCGTCGTCGGAGGGAAGGGGCTCATGTCCTCAATTTAACGTGCCGGGCGTGGAGATGGGGAACCGCAGCGGTCGCGACTCGGGGCCCGTCGGCGTGTTGCATCCCGACTCGCGCGCTGACCACGCTCCCGACGGAGAGCCGGCTACGCGCTCCCCTCCCACGACATCGGCAGCACCACGCTGAACGTCGAGCCCGCGCCAAGCCGGCTCTCCACCTCGATGTGGCCGCCCAGCAGGGCGGCGAGCCGGCGCGAGATGTAGAGACCGAGACCCGTGCCGCCGTGCCGCCGTGTGAGTCCCGTGTCCACCTGCGCGAACGGGCGGAACAGGCGCGGCAGGTCGTCCGACGCGATCCCGATCCCCGTGTCGCCCACGTCGAACCGCACCGCGCGGCCGGCGCGGCTGAGCCGCACGGTCACCGCGCCGGAATCGGTGAACTTCACGGCGTTGCCGAGCAGGTTCACCAGGATCTGACGCGACTTGTCGATGTCGCTCATCATGCGCAGCGACGTGAACGGCAGCTGGACGTGCAGTCGCAGCTGCTTCTGGTCGGCGAGCGGCTCGACGACCGTGAGCGCGGCGCGCACCAGGTCCTCCGCCAGGAAGTCGGTCGGGCGCACCGTCTCGCGCCCCTCCTCCAGGCTCGTGAAGGCGAGGATCTCCTCGATCATCGCGCCCAGATGGCTGGTCACCGAGCGCATGCGCTCGAGGATGTCGAGCTGTGGATCGCTCATCGGCCCGATGACCTGGTCGGCGAGCAGCTCGTTGTAGCCGGCGAGCGCCGTGAGTGGCGTACGCAGCTCGTGGCTCATCGTCGCGAGAAAGCGCCCCGTCGCCTCGTCCGCGCTCTGCGCCTGCATGAGCAGCAGCGACTTGTGCACGGCGAGCGCGGCGTGGTCCGAGAGCATGCGAAGCTGCTCCACGTCGCGCGGCACGAAGGTACGGCCGCCGATCACGCGCGCCACGGCGATCACGCCGAGCGTCTCGCCGTGCGCGCGCAGCGGAGCGACGAGCACCGGGCCGAGCGCGAGCTCCGGCACGACGCGCTGGAGCGGGCGGCCGGCCGACCGGTAGTTCTCCTCCGTCACCGGCTGGCCACTGCGCAGCGCTTCCTCGAGCATCGAGCCGGTGAGCTCGAAGCAGCGCGCGCGCGCCGGCGTGAGATCCCCCGAGACGGCGACCACCTCGCCCAGGTGGCCCGTCATGCGCAGCACGGCGGCGCCGCTCCCGCGACACTGCCGCGCCGCGATCTCGCACAGGGTGCGGAGCACTTCGGCCATGTCGGTGACTTCGGCGAGTCGTCGCGCCACGTCGTGCAGCGCGAAGCGATCGTCGTCGCCCTCGAGGCGTGCCTCGACCACCAGCCCCGCATCGGCGCGCCGTACCATACAGTGCACGCGGCGGACAGCGGCGTCGGCCCGCGACGCGTGCAGCGCGACGTGCAGCATTCGCGACTCCCCATCGGCGAGCGTGGCGCGCAGCTCCGCCGTGGGGTCGACCCCCTCGCGCTCCACGAGCGAGAGGAAGGGAGTGCCCGCGGCGACCGGAGCCTCGAGCCACTGGGCCCAGCGCCCGTTCGCGTAATTCACGCGCAGCTCCGGCGTGAGCAGCAGCACGCCCGTGTCCAGCGCGTCGAGCGCCGCGGCGGCGCGCGCGTCGCCGCCGCTGTGCTCACGTCCCATCGCGACCGCGGACCATGCGTTCACTCCTCCGACTGGCGCGGGCACGCAGTGAACCGGTGCCGGGTTAACGGAGGTACGTGGGCGCGGAGCGCGGGCTGCTGATCGGCCACCCCGGCGGCACCGAGATGCCTCGCGGACGGCGCACGTTCTGGAGCAGCGCCAGCGCCAGCTCGCGATCCAGCTGCGGCAGGTAGATCACCGGCGTCGCGCGCTGCGCATCGACGAGCGACACGTCATCCGACGGCGGGGTGAGGCTCACCGCCAGCACCGGTACGTGGACCAACGCGCGCTCGGTCTCCCACACCTCGAGCAATGCCATGGTCAACTGCTCGCCGTCGCTCACCACCACGTGCGGCTCGAACCGCGCGGCACGGCTCAGCGCGTCGAGCACGCCCACGGCGGGCTCGCATTCGGCGCCCACTTCGCGGAAGTAGCGGCAGAGGTGCTCGCTCAGGTACTCGTGACGACCGACACACAACACTCGCATGCCGTAATATACCGCAGTCGACGGTGGATGTTCAGAGTCGGCGATGGCCAGGCAATCGAGAATGCCGACGGAATGCCCGGCGCGCTAGTGGCGCCGCGCCCGACGAGGAGGCGATCAGCCTTGTGGTGCCGGCCCGTCCACGCCATCGCTCGCACCGCCCGCCGCCGCCGCCGCTCGCTCGCCTCGGCGCGTGCTCGGGGCCTCCGCCGTCGCCGGCAGGATGAGGCGGAAGGTGCTGCCGGCCCCGACCACCGACTCCACCTCGAGCGCGCCGCTCAGCATCTCGGCGAGGCGTCGGGAGATCGGGAGTCCGAGACCGGTGCCCTCCGTGAGCTGCGTCTTGCCGAGCTGCACGAACTCGTCGAAGATCTTCTCCTGGTCACCCTGGGCGATCCCCTCGCCTTCGTCGCGCACTTCCACCACGATGCCGCCCTCCGATGTGGGCATGGAGTGCACGCGGATCGGCTTCGCCCCCCCGAACTTGATCGCGTTCGACAGGAGGTTGAGCAGGATCTGCCGCAGCCGACGCGGGTCGCTCACCACCTTCATCGGCTCGCCCGTGTGTTCCAGCGCCAGCGGAGAGCCGTACTGGTCGGCCAGGGGACGCACGGTGACGAACAGATCCTCGATCAGCTGCGGGAAGTTCACCGGCTGCAGCCGGAGGTCGATCTTGCCGGCCTCGATCTTGGAGAGGTCGAGCACGTCGTTGACCAGCTCCAGCAGGTGCTTCGCCGCCTTGTGCGTCCGCGTGATCCCCTCGGCCTGCTTCTCGTTGAGCGCGCCATAGATGTTCTCGAGCAGCAGCGTGCTGTAGCCCAGCACCGCATTGATCGGCGTGCGGAGCTCATGGCTCATGGAGGCGTAGAAGCGGCTCCGCGCAGCCATCGCGCGCTCGAGCTCCGCCTGCCGCTCGCCGAGCTCCGAGTTCAGCGCCTTCAGCTCGGTCATCGCCTGGGCGAGCGACGCCGCCTGTTCTGCCAACGCGTCCTCGGCGCGCCGACGCTCCGAGATGTCGCGGACGATCAGCGTGTAGGTCTTCGTGCCGCGTACGTCGAGGCAACTCGCGGTGGCCTCGATCGGAAACTGGTCGCCTGTCTCGCGCACACCGGCGAAGGCGAGCACGTGCTCCGCCTCGGCGCCGGCGGCGTTGACCGCCTCGTCGCTCGAGATGCGGCAGATCCGGTCGAGCGTCTCCTGGCGCATCGAGTCGGGAAAGAAGCGATTCACGTTCTGCCCGAGCGCGCGCGCTGCAGGCGTGCCGAACATCCGCTCGGCCGCGGCGTTGAACAGCGACACCTTTCCGTCCGCGCCGAACACCACGATCGCGTCCATCGCCGAGCCGACGATCTCCGAGAACCGCGCTTCGGACTCGTAGATCTCGCGCACGTGCCGCAGCTCGAGCTCTCGCCGCTGCCCTTCGGCGAGGAGCTGCTGCTGCGCGGCGAGCTGGCGCTGCTTCTGGAACAGGTCGACGAAGACGCTGACCTTCGACCGCAGGATGTCCGGCTGGAAGGGCTTCGTCATGTAGTCCACCGCGCCCACGGAGTATCCCTCGAAGACGTACTCCTCGTCCTTGCTGATCGCCGTCAGGAAGATGATCGGGATGTAGCGCGTGCGCTCGCGCGACTTGATCAGCCGCGCCGTCTCGAACCCGTCGATCCCCGGCATCTGCACGTCGAGCAGGATCATCGCGAAGTCGTGCGACAGGAGCAGCCGGAGCGCCTCGTCGCCCGAGTGCGCGCGCACGAGCGTCTGGCCGAGCGTCTCGAGGATCGCCTCGAGCGCCAGCAGGTTTTCCGGGCGGTCGTCCACGATCAGGATCTCGACCGGGGCGTGCGACACTTCCATGCCGTCCAGCGGCGCGCCTGCCGCCGCGGGCCCGGGCTCCGGGCTCAGGCTCGCGCTCACGGGTCGTCCCGCTCCGGGGCGCCCGCGGGGAGGGCAGCCAGGAAGCGCACGAGCTCCGCCAGCGGCATCACGCGCGCGCGCGGCACCGCTTTCATCGCCGCCGCGGGCATGGTGGGGCTCTCCGCCGTGGTCGGGTCCTGCACCAGCGCCATCCCGCCGCGGTCGGAGATCTGGCGCAGCCCCGCCGCGCCGTCGGCGTTCGCGCACGTCAGCACGACGCCCACCGTGCGGTGTGCATAGCTGTCCGCCGCGGAGCTGAAGGTGACGTCGATCGAGGGACGGCTGTACCGCACCGGCGCCTCCGTGCTGAGCGAGAAATGCCCGGGTTCCACCAGCGTATGATAGTCGGGGGGCGCCACGTAGATGCCCCCGTGCTCGATTGGCATCTTGTCCTCCACCTCGCAGACTCGCAGCGTCGCGCGCTCCTGCAGGAGCGCGCGCAGCAGGTGGTCGGAGTCCTTGTGCCGGTGCTGCACCAGCGCCACCGCCATCGTGAACGATTGGGGCAGCCCCGCCACGAGGGTGCGCAGCGCCGCGAGCCCGCCCCACGATGTGCCGACGACGACGATGTCGTACCCGACGCCCGTCGCCGTCGCCGTCCCCGCTGACGTTGACGCGCCCGTCATCAGCGCACCTTGCGGTACAGCTTCTCGCTCTGGCTCAGCTTCTCGTAGCACGGCTCGTACTGGGAGAACTTGAGCGACTCCTTGCTACCGAGCGCGAGGATGCCGAACATCACGAGGGAGTCGTAGAACAGCGAGTGCACCCGGTTCTGCAGCGCCTTGTCGAAGTAGATCAGCACGTTGCGGCAGAAGA
>JBBQYZ010000272.1:0-5245 GCA_038208205.1 Gemmatimonadales bacterium
ATCGTGCGCACGTTGGCGAGGTCGGCCTCGACGGCGCGGGGCGGTCCGGTCACGGCTGCCGGACGATCCCGGCCTGAGCGCGACGGTGCGATTTCAGGTAGAGGTTGAGGGACCCGAAGGAGAGCGCCGACTTCATCTGCAGCATGATGCGGTGCTCGTCATTCGAGAGCCAGATCTCGGCGTGGCCATTCTCGGAAAAGATCCCCTTGGTCTTGATCACCGGCTGAAGCACGATGGCGTCGAAGTCGCCAGCCGGGACGCTCACGCGCTCGCGGCGGAGCACCTTGATCGTGACCGGGTTGCGGTCGGGCCGGAAATACCGCTCGAAGGTGTAGGTCTCTCCGACCACGAGGGGAATCGTGCGCAGGAAGTAGAGGAAGGAGCCGTCGTCGAGCGGGTTGCGCACGCTGGCCTGGGCACTGTCCTCACCCTCCTCATAGAACGCCGAGCGCTCGGGGAAGATCTCGAACCTCCGCTCCACGTCGCGGCGACCCTCGTTGAGATGCTGACGAAAGCGCAGCGAGTTTCCCGTACGGCGGTCGATCCAGCTCTCGTACAGGTCGTTCACGCGATAGAAGAAGGTTCCGCCCCGCACCGTGAAGACCGTGTGCCAGCTGTCGCGGCCCCGGACGTCCTGCACGTCCACGACCTCCATGGCGCCCGAGCCCACCTTCACCTTTCCGAACCTGACATCGTACTCGAGTCGCTCGCCGATACCGAAGGGCACCTTGAGGCGGCCGTCCGGACCGTGACTCTCCTGTGCCCGCGCCGACCCTGCTGCGGCGGCCAGCGTGGCGACAGCCACGAGAACGCGCGCGACACGGTGTACGGCGAGGATCATGCGCGGGCAGGTCGCGTGCGTCGCCCACGAGCCGAGCGCGCGAAGCGAAAGAGCTCCATCGCGTCTCCCCAGGCCCGGACACGCGTCTCTCGCTGCCGGACGTCGTAGCGCGGCGCCAGCTCCACCGTCTCCACCCGACGGGCATGCGCGCCAGCCCGCAGCAGGAGGTCCATGTTCGCGCCCCACCCACTCCCCTCGAGGATCGGCGCGTCGCCTCGTTCCCTGATCAGGTCGCGAATGACCGAGACGCGGTAGAGGCGAAGCGCGCCGAACGGATCGTGTACACCGTCCACGGAGACGAAGGGGCGTACGACCCACGGTGCCACGCGGCGCAACGCACGCACCGGCGCCGGTACGGTCGCCGCATCGGCTGGACGTTCGGCGACCACGACGTCGGCGCCCCCGTCGAAGCGCTTGATCAGCTCGGGCAGCCCTTCCGGCTGGTCGGTGAAGTCGGCCTGCATCACGACGACGGCGTCGCGTCGTGGATAGCGCGTACGGCGTGACGCCTCGCGGCAGAGCGCGTCGACGGCGCGAGCGAACCCGACGCGGGTGCCGCCAAGCACCGTGAGCGGCATGACCTTGGCGTACGGCGTGAGCGTGTCAGCGGTAGTATCGGTGCTGCCGTCGTCGTAGACGAGAACCTCGTATTCCCGCGGCTGCTCCTGGAAGACCTTGCGCAGGCGCCAGAGGAGCAGCCCCACGGTCGGAGCCTCGTTGTATGCGGGGATGCAGAAGTACAGCACGTGCTCCTGGGTGCGTCGAGGGAAGGCCGATACGAAAGGTACGGGCGGCACCATGACACTCGCCACCCTGCGACGATGCGCAATCTGGGAATGCCTGTGCACCGGCATCGTGCGCGCCGGTGCGATGGCGCACGGCGAGTCAGGAATCCCGTTTCCTGACGCTCCGTTCCAGCACGAGCAACGCGGATACGCCAGCGGCGCAGCAAAGTGCAACGAGGAGTGCCAACCTTGTGCGCTCCGCCCCTCATCGATCGTCAGACTACTGGTACGCCGAATACCAATCGGTCGACGTGAGCGTGATGCACAACGTGACGAGGAGGACGACATGATTCTCGCGAATACTCGCCATCATCTCACGCGCGACGACGCGCAGCTGGTGGCGCGGCTGATCGCCCGCGACTCGGGAGAGGAGCTCGCCGTGGTGGAGCGCCAGCTCGCCGATGGCGGCATCGACACGGTGCTCGACGACCCGCGCCTGCCGGCCGCCCTGGTGCGGTCGCGACAGGGGGCGTGCGCGTCGCTGCCGCTCTTCTCGTACGTGATGGTGCGACAGGCACTGCGTCGACTGGGCGAGGAGGATCGCGTGCTCGCCGACTACCTCGCGTCGGTGATGCTGCACTTCGGCATGCGGGACCGCGCGTGGCGCGTCGGTGAATCGGACGACCAGGTCTACACCACGCTCGCCGAGCTCGCAGCCGACCTCGACGACCCCGACGGGCGTCGCAGCTTCCTGGTGCGGACACACCTCGGCAACTATGCACTCTGGGTGAGCGGCTGCTTCCCCGACTACATCGAGCACCGTCGCTGGCGGAAGGGCGGCCCCGACCTCGAGTACTACGAGGAGATGGGACGCCGCGGATTCCAGCTCGCCGCCGACCACCGGCTCGCCGACAATCATGGCCTCGCCACGCTCTATGCGACGGCCGCGGAACGCTTCGGACTGTTGCGCGCTGCCCTCAACGACGTGAGCGACGCGTTTCTCTTTCCCGATCGCTACTCGCCGGAGCGCCTGATGCGCCAGGTCACGAGCGAAGCGCGCTGGCGCCGTCTGAACTAGACGTCGCCGCTCGCCGCACGACACGGGCGAATTGCTCGAACAGGGCGCGGTCCCACGGTGCCTCGTCGCGGATCAGCTCCTCGGGGTGCCACTGCACCCCGATCATCCACCAGTCGTCGCGCGTCCACTCGAGCGCCTCGATGACGCCGTCCGGGGCGGCCGCCACCACCGCCGTGCCCTCGGCGACGCGATCCACCGCCTGATGATGGAACGAGTTGACCGGCAGCTCGGTTGCGCCGAGCGCGCAGGCCAGACGCGAACCAGGCGTGACGCGCACGTCGTGAGTCCGGGCGTCGCGCGCCGCGCCGCCCTCGTGCGGCAGGCCACCCACCCGCTCGGTCGCCAGATCCTGCACGAGCGTACCCCCGAGGGCGACGTTGACGATCTGTACGCCGCGACAGATCGCCAGCGTGGGAACCTGTCGCGCTCGGGCCGCACGAACCAGGGCGAGCTCGAAGCCGTCTCGTCCCGTATGCACTTCGCCAAGGTGGGGGTGCGGCGCGGTGCCGTAGTGCGCCGGGTCCACGTCCTCGCCACCGGTGAGGATCAGGCCGGCCATGCCGTCCAGCATCGCGTCGGCATCACCCGGCTCGAGTACGGGCAGGATGAACGGGCGCATTCCGGCGGCGCGCACGGCGCACGTGTACGACGCGTTGGCGCGAGTGCGGAGCACGCCGCGAATGACTTCGGTGGTGGCAGTGACGGCGACGGCGGGGAGAGGCGACACGGGAGTCACGAGGTTGCGGGGGTGCGAGCGGCTCCAGTATCCTAAGCGACCGCATTCCCATGTTCGACTCCCCTGCCACCGGCCGCCGCGAACTCATGGACCGCGCCACCTCACCCGAGGACCGCCGCGCCGGCCTGGCGCGAATGAAGCAGACCCTCGTGACTGCGCGCATGGGCCTCGACGACCTGCGCGAGGGGATCGCGACCACGCGGCAGCGCCTCGATTCCGAACGGCGCGAGATCGAGACGGTGCGCCGTCGGAAGGGTCTCGCCGCGGGAATCAACGATGCCGAGACGGTGACGCTGGCGGAGAAGTACGAGGCGCACCATGCCGAGCGGATCGCGGTGCTCGAGCGCAAGCTCGAGGCGCAGACCGCGGAGCTGGCGATCGTCGAACGGGAGGTCGCGGAGATGACGACCGAGCTGCGGCTGGCAATGGCTGGGGTGCCCCTGCCCAACAGCGCGTCGGCGCGCGACACCGAAGCGGCCGCCGAGGCGGAGTCGGTGCTCGACGACGGTGGTGCAACGGTGGCCGAGGAGATCGACGCGATGGGCCGCGCCCGCACGCGGTCGGACCGCGAGGCCGACGCCGAACGCCTGCTCGCGGAGCTCAAGCGGCGGATGGGGAAGTAGCACCCCGCCGCAGCGCTTCGACTAGGATCGCGGCTGCATCATCCGCCGGATCGGCACGACCAGCGCGGCCAGCACGGCGGCCGCGATGAAGAGCGAGGTGGCGGTGCGCTGGAAGAGCAGCGGCATCTCGGTCAACTTCTCGGGATCGACGTTCCCCCCCACGAGCCCAGCAATCAGGTTGCCGAGTGCGAGCGACGTGAACCAGACCCCCATGGTCAGGCCGGCGAAGCGCCGCGGTGCGAGCTTCGTCATGGAGCTCATGCCGACAGGGCTGAGCGCGAGCTCGCCAAGGCCCTGGAACCCGTAGCTTCCGATCAGCCAGAGCATCGACACGCGCGTCGTCGTCCCGCCGCTGACGACCCGATTGGCGGCGGCGACCATGAGCAGGAAGCCGACGCCGGCGAGGGCGAGACCGAGAGCGAACTTCGTGGGGCTCGACAGGTCCTTTCCGCGGCTGCCCAGGCGGGTCCAGAGCACGGCGAGCATCGGCGCGAAGAGGATGACGAAGAACGCCTCCACGGATTGGAACCAGCTGGCCGGCATCTCCCAGCCCAGCACGGTGCGGTCGGTGAAATCGCGCGCGAACAGATTGAGGGAGGTCGGCGCCTGCTCGAACGCAGACCAGAACACCACCGAGAAGATGAAGAGCACGAGTATGACGACGATTCCCTTCCGCTCCGCAGTGGTGAGGCCGGCGAAGAAGAACAGGTAGACGAAGCCGATCACCGCCACCGTCAGGATGATGTTCTTCATCATCTTCGCGATCGCCACCGGATTGATCGCGAACACGCCGAGTGCGGCGAGCACCACGGCCACGACGATCACGGCGAGCGCGCCAAGCGCGATCGTCCGCGCCCGCCGCTGGTCGGCACCGGTGCCACCTGGTGTGCTGCCGAGCGGTCCGAGCGTAGTGAACGCGCGGGCGCGGAAGGTCAGCAGCCCGATCAGCATTCCGACGCCGGCTGCCCCGAATCCCCAATGCCAGCCGACGCGCTCACCGAGGAAGCCGGTAATGATGGGGGCGATCAGCGCGCCGGTGTTGATGCCCATGTAGAAGATGGAGAAGCCCGCGTCCCGTCGTGCGCCACCTTCCGGATACAGGTCGCCGACGAGCGCCGAGATGTTCGGCTTCAACAGTCCGGTGCCCATCACGATGAGGATCAGCCCGAGAAAGAAGGCCTGATGCGCGAAGACGGCGGACAGCGCGATGGAGAGGTGTCCGAGCGCGATCAGCACGCCACC
>JBBQYZ010000273.1:0-5220 GCA_038208205.1 Gemmatimonadales bacterium
CACCGGCGCCAATGGCAGAGAGCAGGAGCGCATGACCAAATACGCGACCCCAGTGATTGTTGACGTGCCCCGTTGTGCCGGTCTGTCCCTGCGGGTCGGCGAGCGCGAGTCCTGGCAGCTGCATGCTCCGGCCATCGGGGAGAATGAGCCGCGTCCATGCGACGAGGAGCCGGCCCTGGCCACCAGCGACCTGATTGTCGTAGGTCCCGATGAGCCGCGCGCCACGCGGAATGAGCAGAAGCTGCTGCGTGCGAGAGTCGTAGACGTCGCGGCTCACCTGTCCGACGATCTCGCCGGGCAGGTCCGAGTTGATGCCGGTGACGAGGAGACCGGGAATCACGGTGCCGGCGCGAAGCGTGTACGGCGATCCCGCCGGCTCGAGCGCCGCGATCACGGTCGAGCCGTGTCTCGTCGCGGCCTCGGTGAGGAATGCCCGGCGTGGAGTGCTCGACTGCTCGGCCGGCGCGAGCACCGGCGTGGTGGATGCCGGCGTGCCTGTCGCGGCCGAGGAGCGCGCGACGTTCCGGAGAATGGAATCGCTCAGGGTGAGCAAGGACGCCTCGTCGGCGGTCGCAGCGCCAGCTGCATTCGCACCAGATTCGTTGGATTCCGTGCGAGCGACTGCAGGTCGCGCGGTCGCGCTGAGCAACACGGGGCTCGCAATGGCGGCCTGATACGCTCGCACGCGGGCGGATGCCGCCACGCTCCCGCGCTCGTCCTGCACAGCAGCAACTGGTTCGTCGGCGAGCGCTGGCCCCGATCGGATGTCCTGGTGAGCGGCGGGCGGAACGTCCAGTTCGATCGACGGTGGCACGTCGCTCGAGTCGGCGGCCGCAGCGCTCGCGCCTAACGATGGCTGGTGCACCGGCTCGTCGAGAAAGGATGGCCGGGCTGGAATGGGAGGCGCTTCGTTCGCGCCGGCTTGCGGACTATTTCCGTTCGGTGCGCGCGGCGACTGATTCCCCGGCCGGAGCACCACGAGCACGGTGAGAACAGTCATTCCCATGATCACCGCGGCGACGGTGAGCGCGTTGCGATTGAGGCGCTTCGCGACGGGCAGCGCGGGGAAGAGCGGCGGACCACTCGGGGCCGGCCCGGCGGGCGGGGAGCGTCGAAAGAGAGGCGTCATCGCTCAGCGTCCTCCGTCCCGCTCGATCACCGCCTGGCGTTCGTGACCGTCGACGCCTGCGACAAAGGCAAGGCGGTCGGCCAGGCGGTCGGTGACATACGTATCCCCGCCGACGATGCTGTAATTGAGCAGCGTCCGGGCGCCGTCCGTGCCTAACGCGAAAAGGACCGGGGCCTCGCTCTGGCGCGCTGCATCGGGGAGCTTGATGTAGACACGCGTGCCGTCATCGAAGATCTGGGTCGGTGTCCAGGGGAACTGCCGGTCCTTGTGCACGCGGTAGCGGAAGTTGAGCGAGAGGACATCCGGGCCAATCGTCGGCGGCGCCGGTGGCTTGGGTGCGCTCCACGCGGCGACCGTTTCGTCCGGGTAATAGAAGCGCACATGTCGCGCGTACTGCTGCTGCGGATTGAGCGCACCGTCCGCGCTCCCTGACTTCCCGACGACACGTTTGGTGCTGCACGGCGGGGCGTCGAGGGTGAGATCGTAAATGCGCCGGTCGGTCGCGATCACGAGATTGGTCGTGATGTCGCAGTCGCGCGGCTTGACGACGATGAGTGTCGTGCGACCGTCGGCGCCCGCCGGCGCCGGCACGATCTCCCAGCGTTCCGTATCGCCGGCGATGCGACTGAGGACGATCTCGCCCGACTGCAGCTCGACGACGCACGCGCGCAGCACCGTACAAGTCAGGGTCGGCTGCGCGTGGCCGAAGGGAAAGGTGAGGACGTCCCCAGCGACAATAGTCCGTGCGGCGCCCGTTGCGAGGTAGTCTCGCGTTGCGATCGTGACCGAGTCGCCTGGAGTAGCATGCGTGGCGCTCAGTGTCGCGTCGACGGCGTGCGACTCCTGCGCGCCACTCACGGTTGTCGCGGCACCAAGCAGGAGGAAATGAAGTGGGCGCAGGGCTCGTCCGATCATGGCGTTGCTCCGGTGTCGCGGGTGGATGTAGCCTCGGGGCTGATCCCTGGTAGTGAGTCCGCTGCGGACTCCGCAACGCGGGTCCACGAGATCGAGGCCACGTAGACGCCGAGCGGATTGTCCTCGACTGTCTCGGGAGTGACGGGCGGGACGAGGCGGACCGTGAGGTACGCCTCCCAGATCGCGGCGCGGCCCGGCGTATCGGCCTGGCTTCCGCGCTCCGTCTCCGTCCAGCGCAACCGCCAGGTGTCGGAGTCGGGAAGCCGGAGCACGGTTGTGACGTCGATCTGGCGCGTGAGCCGGGCACCCAGCACGCGCGGGTCGTGGCGTGGATTGGCGAAGTACTCGTTGAGAAAGGCAGCCGCTTCCGGCGTGGCGAAGGCGTAGCCGCGCTGCACGAGCTCCGTCTGCGCGGCCGCGGCGGACGCGGGGAGCACGGTCCGCACGGCGCGGATGAACTGTGCGAGCTGCGACGCAACCAGTCGCTGGTCGGGGGTCACGACCCGATCGGCACGACCCGTGGCCGCGACCTGGCCGAAGCGATCGACCTGCACGATGTACGGGACAACGCGGGCGCTCGTCGTGAGTCGCAGATTCGCCAAGGAGAGCAGGACGACGCCCGCGGCGAGCGTGAAGGCAACGAGCTGCCAGTTCCGCTTCGCGCGCGCGAGGTCGCTGAACACATTCGTGAATGCCTCGCGGGCCGCGATCGACCGGCGCGTGCCAACGGGGGCAGGAGACTCCTGAGGTAGTCGCACGATTTGCCTGCGGAGGGGTGGGGAGTCGCGCGGTCCTGGCGCGGCGGTAGGCGCGCGGATGTGGTATGCACACGCGGCGCGAGTTGGTGTCTGTCTTACCGTACCGCGCGAGCCTGACGCGCGTTCTCGCGTAGCGTGCACCTCACGCGGCTCGGCCAGCGCACTCATGAGGTGCGGGGGGTCTAGGTCGTCGCTTCTGGACTGTGCGACAATCTGGTAAGCATCCTACCAATCGGTAAGCGGGACTTGACGTGGTAAGCAGAATGGCCGATATTACAACGAACCTCTAGTGGACTCGTCGCCGATGCTGATTTGGGACCCCTCCTCGATTCACCGCGCACTTTCATCGGAATTCCTCACGCCGATTGCTGACCGGCTTTGGCGGGTGCAGCGCAAGGTGTCGAAGCACCTCCAGCTGCACGAAGGCGATAACGACTGGGTTGCAGGCTGCACTGCCTACCAGCGGCGCGTCTACGCACTCACGCTGATGGCCCGCGACGACGCCTTCCGCGATTGGCTGTCAGTGGGATTTATCGACGGCCAGTTCTGCATCAAAGTGCTCGGGTTCCCGATTCGCATCTATCGCGCGCCGGAGGAAGGAGGTATCCCGGACAAGTACATGACGCCCTCTCGCGGCGAACTCACGCTGCTCGGGGCACTTCCGGAAGTGACGGGGCTTGGTCATGCGTATCGCCTGGAAGTGGTGGCGAAGACGCTCGCACGCCCGCTCAACATTCGCCTTGTCGAACTCAACGAGTTCGGCGCGATTACGAATTTCGTGACGGTACCGCGCTCGCGTGACGTGGACGCGCCGATCGCGAGGCCGGTCAACGATGTTCAGCCGATCCGGAGGAAGCCCACCGTGTTCCCCCCGAGGCCTGCGGTTGGCCCGAATGAGAGGAAGCAGCGGCCGGATGACAACGAGAAGGAGAAGCCCGCGTGATGTTGAGTGGCGCGCGACTTCGTGTCGCAAGAACGTTTCAGGCCCTGACGCAGCGCGAGCTGGCAGACAGGGTTGCCGTGTCCAACGGACTTATCGCCGCATTCGAGAACGGCATGAAGCAGCCCGGCACTGAGATTTTGGCGGCACTCTGCGCCGCGCTTGACGTGCAACCATCGTATTTCGACGTCCCTCATACGGATGAGTTTCAGGAGGTCGAATCGAACTTCAGGAAGCGCATAACGGCGCCGGAAAAGGTGAAGAAGCAGGTACTCGCGCGTGCGACAATGTTCGGGATGGTCGTCGCGCGCCTACGCGAGTACGGCACGTTTCCGGCGTTCGATTTCCCCGATATTCCCGCCGTTTCGCTTGAACACATTGAGGGGATCGCGGAAGCGTGTCGCGAGCGTTGGGGCCTTGGGACCGACGCGGCCATCGGGGATATCGCGCGAGTTGCCGAGAACGCAGGCGCCGTTATTCTGAACATCGACATCGCCACCGCCGAGAAAATCGACGCGTTCTCTCGGTACGGTGAGAACAGCGTCATCGTTCTCAACACCGAGAAGGACAGTCCGTCCCGCACGCTGTTTAGCCTCGCACACGAAATTGGCCACGGAGTGCTGCATCAGCGCGCGCGCACGATGCCCCTCGACGTGAAGGAAGAGGAGGCCGACTTCTTCGCAAGCGTCTTCCTGCTCCCGCGCGATGCGTTCACCGCCGACTTTTTGGCGAATCGCTCACTCGACTGGGAAGGGCTGATCGACATGAAGCGCTATTGGCGCGTGAGCATTCAAGCGATGCTGCGGCGCGCCTTCCAACTCAACCTCATTGACGCGGCTGAATACCGGATGCGATTCCGGAAGTTGAGCTATTGGGGCTGGAGGAAGAACGAACCCGAGGAGCCAACACCCGATGAACCGGTCCTCTTTCGCGAGGCGCTGGAGCGGGCCTATCAGGATTACCGCAAGACGCCCGCTGAATTGGCGGGGGATCTCGGCTGGTCCAGCGATGTCTTCGAGAAAGCGACGGGCGTCAAGGTGCCTAACGGCACGGCTGCGAAGGTGATTTCTCTCGCCGATCGTCGTCGCGTGAGCAGTATATAAAACAAAGCCCAACGTCGCGAGACGTCGGGCGGCAGAAATGGTATCACGCGATAGTCCTGGAATCTATCTCGGTGGCCGGCGTATGAAGTTCGAACCCCGCCGACCGCATAGAACTCGAACCCACAGGAGTATTCAGCATAGCCAAGAAAAAGGCTACGTCGAAAGACAAGGCCCGGATCCAAGTCAGAAGCCCTAAAAATTGAGGGCGACTGGAAGGACGCCGCAAAGACGGCGATCATGCGCGGGAAACCGCGAAAACCCAAGAGGACCTAATGGCCAAGAACGAGAAGACCAGTAACCAGGTCGCCACGCTCGCATCCAAGGTGCTGAGTGGCGAGAAGACGCCGACGGTGAAGGACGCGAAGACACTCGCCG
>JBBQYZ010000274.1:0-5212 GCA_038208205.1 Gemmatimonadales bacterium
TTGCTGCCGTGTCTTTGCCGCGGCCGACTATCGCCCCGATGCTCACCTCTTCCGATCGGTGGGGTGTCCGGGTCGGGGGGCCGGTTCCGCCGGCGCCGGCCCTCGTTGCTCCTGCGGGCGTGGCTCGCCACCTGCCGTCGATGCAGGGGTCGGTGGTGGCCGACCGGATCTACCGCGCCGTGATCCTGTCGTTCGCCCTCTGTGTGCCGCTGCTCCTCGTGTTGATCTTCGCCGAGGTCGGCGTGGCGGGTTGGCCCGCCCTGCGCCAGTTCGGCCTCGGCTTCCTGACGTCGAGCACCTGGGATCCCGTCAACGGAGAGTTCGGCGCCGCACCGGCGATTCTTGGTACGCTCATCACCTCGATCATCGCGCTCGTCATCGCGACACCCCTCGCGCTGGGCGGCGCGATCTTTCTCTCGGAGTTCGCACCGCACTGGCTGCGCCAGCCCGTCTCGTTTCTGATTGACCTTCTCGCCGCTGTCCCCAGCGTGGTGTTCGGGTTGTGGGGGGTGTTCTTCCTCGTGCCCATCCTGCGGCAGTCGGTGATGCCCTTCCTGCGCGACACGCTCCACCTCGGCGCCACGCCCTTCTTCAGCGGACCCGCCTACGGGCCCAGCGTGCTGGCGGCGGGGCTGATCCTCGCGATCATGGTGCTGCCGTACATCGCGGCGGTTTCGCGGGAGGTGCTGATGGCCGTGCCGCGCTCGCAGCGCGAGGCGGCGCTCGCGCTCGGGGCCACGCGCTGGGAGGCGATCACCGGAGCCGTGGTTCCCTACGCCCGCACCGGCATCTTCGGCGGCGTGATCCTGGGCCTCGGCCGTGCGCTGGGTGAGACGATGGCCGTGACGATGGTGATCGGCAACCGCCACGAGCTGTCGGCGTCGCTGCTCGCGCCTGGCTACACCATGGCGTCGCTGATCGCCAACGAGTTCTCGGAAGCCACCACCGACATCCACCTCTCGGCGCTGATGGCGGTGGGGTTCGTGCTGTTCGTGATCACGCTCGTCGTCAACGGCGTGGCGCGCTGGCTAGTGCGCCGCGTGGGCGAGGTGCGGGCATGACGGCGATCCCGGTGCTGCTGCGCGCCCGTGCGCGGGGACTGGGCCGCCGACGCGGCGTGAGCGTGATGATGGTCGGGCTGACGTGCGTCGCCGCGGCCATGGCGGTAATCCCGCTGGTGGCCATCCTGGCGTATCTCCTCAAGCAGGGCGCGGGGGCGCTGTCGCTGGACTTCCTCACCCACATGCCCACGCCGGTAGGGGAGGAAGGAGGAGGGATGGCGAACGCGATCCTCGGGACGCTCATGCTCCTGGGCATCGCGTCGCTCGTGGGGCTGCCGATCGGCATCGGCGCGGGACTCTACCTCGCCGAGCGGCGCGGGTCCCGGATCGCCGACCTGGTGCGCTTCCTGGCCGACGTGCTCAACGGCTTGCCGTCGATCGTGATGGGGATCTTCGCCTGGCAGTTCCTGGTGCGCCCCATCGGGCACTTCTCGGCGCTCGCCGGCGGTGCGGCGATCGGCGCGATGATGATCCCGCTCGTGACGCGCACCACGGAAGAGATGGTGCGTACCGTGCCGCAATCGCTGCGCGAGGCGGCGCTCGCGCTCGGCTATCCACGCTGGCGCACCTCGCTCCAGATCGTGTTGCGCACGGCGCTCGGCGGTATCGTGACGGGCGTCCTGGTCGCCGTCGCGCGCGTGGCCGGCGAGACGGCCCCCCTGCTCTTCACCGCCTTCGGCAATCAGTTCTGGTCCACCGACCTCACCCAGCCGGTGGCGGCCCTCCCGCTGCAGATCTTCACGTACGCCATCAGCCCCTACGACGAGTGGCATGCGCAGGCATGGGCCGGCGCGCTGGTGCTCATCGCGCTGGTGCTGGTGATCAGCGTGATCGCCCGCTTCGTCACGCGTTCGCGCCACGGCGGCGGCCATGACTGACCTCGCGGTGCGGGCCGAGGAACTGAGCGCCTGGTTCGGCAGCACGCACGCCGTGCGCAACGCGTCGCTCGACATACCCGCCAACGAGGTCACCGCCATCATCGGTCCTTCCGGTTGCGGCAAATCCACGCTGCTGCGCTGCCTCAACCGCATGCACGAGACGCTGGCCGGGGCCCGGGTCGATGGGCACGTCTTCCTGTACGGCCAGGACATCTACGCGCCGGGCGTGGACCCGATCACCCTCCGGCGGCACGTGGGCATGGTGTTTCAGCGGCCCACTCCCTTTCCCACGATGTCGATTCGCGACAACGTGGCGGCCGGACTTCGCGTGCAGCCCGGCGACAAGCCCTCCCGCACCCGGACGGACGAGATCGTGGAGCGCGCGCTGCGCGAGGCGGCGTTGTGGGACGAGGTGAAGGACCGCCTCAAGTCGAGCGCCACCGGCATCTCGGGCGGACAGCAGCAGCGGCTGTGCATCGCGCGCGCGCTCGCGACGGCACCACGCGTCCTGCTGCTGGACGAGCCGACCGCGTCACTCGATCCGGTGAGCACCCAGAAGGTGGAGGAGCTCGTGTACGAGCTGCGACGCAGCATGACCGTCGTGATCGTGACGCACAATATGCAACAGGCGGCGCGGGTGTCCGACCGCACGGTCTTCATGCTTCAGGGTGAGTTGGTGGAGGTAGCACCGACGCGGGTGATGTTCACCACGCCCACCGACGACCGCACGGAGGCCTACATCACCGGCCGGTTCGGGTGAGCGCCGCCGTGCAGTACGGGCCCGTGGAGGATCGCCGCCTGCAGGGCCGCGTCGAGGTCCAGCATCTCGACTTCTGGTACGACCGCACGCAGGCGCTGCACGACATCACCCTCGACATCTCGCCGCGCGCCGTGACCGCGTTGATCGGACCGTCCGGGTGCGGCAAGAGCACCTTCCTGCGTTCGATCAATCGCCTGAACGAGCTCATTCCCGGCGCGCGGCGCACAGGGGAGATCAGGCTGGATGGCGAGAACATCTATGCCAAGGGGATGGACGTGGTCACTCTCCGCCAGCGCGTCGGGATGGTGTTCCAGCGATCCAACCCCTTCCCCAAGTCGATCTACGACAACGTGGCGTACGGCCCACGGATCAACCTGTCGCCGCGGCCCGCCCGGCTCGACGAGATCGTGGAGTCCGCGCTGCGCCGGGCGGCGCTCTGGGACGAGGTGAAGGATCGTCTGCGGGGCAGCGCTCTGGCGCTGTCGGGGGGACAGCAGCAGCGTCTCTGCATCGCCCGCGCGCTGGCGAACGACCCCGAGGCACTCCTGCTCGACGAGCCGGCGTCGGCGCTGGACCCGATCGCGACGCAGAAGATCGAGGAGCTGGTGTATGAGCTCAAGCGGGAGCTCACGATCGTCATCGTCACGCACAACCTGCAGCAGGCGGCGCGCATCTCCGACCGTACGGCGTTCTTCTACCTCGGTCAGCTGGTCGAGGTAGGCGACACGCAGCGGCTCTTCACGAGCCCGCGCGAGGAGCGCACAGAAGCGTACATCACTGGGAGATTCGGATGACCCCGACCGAGGCACCGTTCCGTCATTTCCACGAGCAGCTCACCTCACTCAACCGACGCCTGCTCGCGATGTCCGAGAAGGCCGAAGCCCTCGTGGAGCTCGCGGTGGACGCCCTGCTCAGCAAGGACGAAGGAAAGGCCGAAGCGGTGATTGCCGCCGATGCAGAGCTCGACGCGATGGAGCTCGAGCTGGAGGCGGCGGCCCTCGAGCTGCTGGCGCTCCAGCAGCCCATGGCGCGCGACCTCCGCTTCATCGTGAGCGCCATCAAGGTGACGAGCGATCTGGAGCGCGTGGGCGACCACGCCGTGAACATCGCCCAGGCCGCGCTCCGGCTGATCTCGCAGCGCACGAACATCACTCCCGACCCCGAGATCGAGGACATGGCACGCCGCGCCCGTGCCATGCTCGGCGACTCGATCGACGCGTTTCTCCGTGCCGACGGCGCGCTCGGCCGGGACGTCTGTGCCCGCGACGACCAGGTGGACGCCCTCCACGAATCGATGTTCCGGATCCTGCTCACGCACATGATGGCGGACCCGCGGACGATCAACCCATCGCTCGAGTATCTGCTCGTGAGCCGCAACCTCGAGCGCGTGGCCGACCTGGCGACCAACATCGGGGAAGACGCGGTCTTCCTGGCGGAGGGGAAGCAGATCAAGCACGGCGGTGGCGACGCGCCGCGCGCCGGCGCCTTCACCTCATGATGCGGCGGTCGCTCGCACGCAGGCTTCGGGCAGCCGTGCGCTGGTCGTCTCTCCGCGAGGCCGCATGTCGAATTCAACGCCCGTCCGTCTCGCTATCCGCCGGCAACCGTGCGCGCGCGCGGCGCACCCGCGCAGAACGTCGCGATCGGATCGTGCGACTGTCCGCCCTGCTCCGCGTCGCTAACGGTTTCGATCGCGGACACGTCAGCGCGGTGGGCGACCTCGGCGTTCCGTAACTCGCCCGCGCCGTTCGCATCATCCCCAAGCCGGCGCGCCGCGCGGCGGTGTTGCGTCTCGAGCTCTGGGGTGCACATCGGAAGTCCGAGCTCCTCGCGCGGCTCGCTGGCGTTCCCGTCGAGATCGTGGTCGCCGACGGTGCGTCGCTGTCGTCGGAGAACGTGGAGGGCGTGCAGGACTAGCGGGCGCTCGCGCGCCGTTCCTGAACCGTCCGGATGGGCGCGGGCGTCGATCGCCGTCGATTTTACGCGCGACTCCGAGTCGGAGGCGTCGGGCGTGCGACCTAGGAATCGGCCAGCAGCCGCGTGCAACGCGCGTTCTTCGCCGTCGGCACGCGCTGCCGGTACGAGCCGTCGGCGGACCGAGTCCCCGACGTGCCTACTGGATCGACTCGATGCGCGTGAGCAGCGCCGTGCGCATCGATTCGGGTAGGGGGGCGTAGTCGAGCGCCGCGGCCCGCGACTGACCGTCGGTGAGCGCCCACCGCAGGAACGTCACGAGCTGCTTGCCCTTGGCGGCACTGGACTGCTTCTGGTAGGCGATGATCCAGGTGAACGACGAGATGGGATACACGCCCGCGCCCGGCGCGTTGACGATCGACACCCGGTAGTCGGTGGTCGCGGGCAACCGGCCCGCCGCACTCGCCGCTGCCGCGGTCGCCGACGCGATGCTCGGCGCGACGAACTCACCGCTGGCGTTCTCGAGCGCGGCGGTCGACATCCTGTTCTGGGTGGCATAGGCGAGCTCCACGTACCCGATCGCTCCGGGCGTCTGCTTA